>JBAYTC010000062.1:0-6591 GCA_041675825.1 Bacilli bacterium
ATTGATCTAGCAATTGGATGATTGCTGCTTAACTCACAATATGCTGCAAGCATCAATACATCTTCTTCACCGGTCTTAACAACCTCTTCAACACTAAATTCACCTTTTGTTAATGTACCAGTCTTATCGAAAACAACAGTACCCACATTACTTAATGCTTCTAAGTAATTGCTACCTTTAACTAAAATTCCATGTTTACTAGCACCACCAATTCCTCCGAAAAATCCTAGAGGTATAGAAATCACTAATGCACAAGGACATGATGCAACTAAAAATATCATAGCAGCATAAATTGAAGATTGGAAATCACTCCAAACTGGCGAAGTTTTTAAAACAAATGGAGATAAGCTCCATATCAAAGCTAGAATAACAACCGTAGGTGTATAATATCTAGCTAGTTTAGTTACTAAGTTCTCGGTTTTAGCTTTTAAACTACTTGCATTCTCTACCATTTGTAGTATTTGCGAAACTGTAGAATCGTTATATACTTTTTCTACTTTGATTTTTAATACTCCATTGGTGTTGATTGCCCCAGAAACTACTGGATTTCCTTCATACACTTCGAGATATTTGTTTTCTCCTGTTAATGCTGAAACATCTAAAGCAGCCTCACCACTTATTACTACCCCATCCAAAGGTATTCTTTCTCCAGCTTTAACTAAGATCACATCACCAACCACTACTTCTAATGGATCGACTTCAAGTATTTCTCCATCTACAACAATTCTTGCAACAGTAGGTTGAATCTCAATCAATGATGCAATATTTCTTCTAGACTTATTAACAGCATTTTCTTGTAATAATTCTCCAACTTTATAGAAAATCATAACTGAAACAGCTTCTTCGTAAAATCCAATCCCTAAAGCAACCAAGGTTGCTAATGTCATCAAAAACTTTTCATCAAAAAATCGCCCATTAACTATATTCTTAAAAGCTCCAACTATTACATCAAAGCCCAAAAGTGTGTACGCTATTAAATAAAAACCAATGATAATCAAACCAGGAATTTCTATATTCCATATTCCCAATAATGAATATCTTACAGCAACACCAAACAAAAACAAAGCTGAACCGATAATAAATGACAATTTATCCCACTTGGATATTTTAATGCTTTCTTGTTCATTTTTTTTATGATCTTGGTTTGTTCTAACTTTAACGCCATTATCAACACTTGAAGCAATTTCCTGAACTTTATTTATTAAATTACCCGCATTATCAACATCCTCAGTTTCAATTATGAATCTGGTAGTTGCAAAATCAACAACAATAAATTTATGATCAATAGTCCTTTTAGCAATTCTCTCAATTTTACTAGCGCAGTTTGCACAGTCTAAACCTTCGAGAATAAAAACTTTTCGAACTGTTGGTTTTATATTTCTCTCAATAAATAAAACTTCATTTGCTTCTAAAATTTCCTCAACATGATAAACAATATCAGCCTCATCATTACCATACTCAAACTTAAGGGTTGAAGATGTCTTATCTAAAGAAAACTTTAAATCTTTATTGAAGTTATATAGCTGCTGTTCTATCTTATCCAATGTTTCAATAGAACTGTATCCATTAAGTATATATTCTTTTTTCATTTAATCACCTACACTCATCAACATGTTCATAGACTTGGTCTATTATCATTTTGATATGATTATCACTTATATAATAATTTCTTTCCTTGCCTCTTTTTTCAAATCTTACAATATCTACATCTCTTAAAATTTTAAGCTGATGAGAGATTGCTGATTGACTTATATTTGTCTCTAGAGAAATCTTGTTTACAGACTTAGCTTCATCAAATATACAATCAATTATTCTAAGTCTAGTCGAGTCTCCTAAAGCTTTAAACAAACTTACACTTTTTTTATTATTCATAAAAACCCCTTATATGAGCATTTGTTCATATGTATATTATACTTATAATTAAATAAATGTCAAGAAAATAAAAAAAATAGGTTTTCACCTATTAATTAAAAAGCATCTATTGAAATTTCAATTCTTTTGCCATCACGAGCTGCACAAGCAAATGCAATAGTTCTAATTGCATTGGCCACACGGCCCTTCTTCCCGATAACCCTACCTAAATCTGCTTCATTTACCATAACTTGTAAAGTTATTGCATCGCCATCTTCAGCAAAAACCTTTACTTTAACATCTTTAGGATAAATCACTAAGGGAGTTATTAAGTCAGTTAAGAATTTTTCATAATTAATTTCAGCCATTTTAATTCACCTACTTTTTATTTGCAATCTTTGCAGTTACACCCAATTTATTAAATATTGCTCTTACAGTGTCAGTTGGTTGTGCACCTTCATTTAACCATTTTAATGCTTTTTCTTCATCAATCTTAATTTGATTTTCTTTAGCAAGTGGATGATAAGTACCAACAACTTCGATAAAACGACCATCACGTGGGCTTCTTGAATCAGCAGCTACTACACGATAAAAAGGACGTTTGTGAGAACCAAATCTTTGCAGTCTTAATTTAACCATTGTATATTCCTCCTTTTTTTAATTATTATACCCCAAGAAATATACGCTGTCAAGTATTTTTGCTTAACAGCTAGTTTTTTATTGTAACTATTTTTATGAATCCCTCAGTTTCTTTTGGGGGAATAATTTTACCTGCGTATAAGTCGCATACTTCGACCGGCAAATATAGTTCTTCTTTATTATTGTTTCTATTTGAAACTCTATTTCTACATATGTCTAAGGGAATATCAAAATAATATGCTACAACTTTAAAATCGATATGATATTCTCTTATTGAATCGATATGTTTTTTTCTCACTTCTAAATCGATATTAGTAGCGTCTAAAATAACATTATATCCTTCTTTTAAATACTTACCACATAAACGATAAACTTCTGGAAATACCTTTTCTTCTTTCCAATTAGGATTGTTGATTCTAACCATGTCTGAGGATATTATAATATAATCTAGATCTTTTTCTAATAACTTTGCATAGGTAGTCTTACCAGACCCCGGTATTCCAATAAGCATATGTAGATAATTCATAAATACCTCACTTTTTTAATTTCATAACTTCTTCATCAGTTAACATACGATATTCGCCAAGCTTTAGTGATTCATCTAAGACCAAAGAACCAATAGAGATTCTTTTTAAATAAACCACTTGATTACCTATTGCTTCAAACATTCTTTTAATTTGATGGAATTTTCCCTCACTTATATAAACATAACATTGTTTTTCATCAATAACTTCTAGTTTAGCCGCTTGGGTTATATACTTATTATTAGACCCGTCTAAAATCTCTAAACCACTTTCAAACATATCAATCATTTTTTGGGTTATATTTAACTCACTTTTAACATAATACTTTTTAACAACTTTATGTTTAGGACTAGTTAAATTGTGAGCAAACTCACCATTGTTTGTTAGTAAAATCAAACCTTCTGTATCAATATCAAGCCTGCCAACAACAAAAACTTCTTTTTTTATATCTAACAAATCAATAACTGTTTTGTGTTCTTTATCTTTATTAGCTGATATATATCCAGCCGGTTTATTTAGCATGTAGTAAACAAACTCACGATATTCCAAAACCTTATCATTATAGATAACATTATCAGCTTCCTCGTTAATATAAAAATCTTTTTTTCGGATGATTTGATTATTAACTTTTATCAATCCATCTGTAATTAGACTTCTAACTTCATTCCTAGATAAATCCAAAGCTTTTGATAAATACTTATCCAGTCTCATTTTACTTACCCATTATTCTCATCATAGTTTTATAAATAGATACTCTAGATTTATCAAATAACATTTTATCATATTGTTTTTCTAAAGTCTTGTTATTTAATATAGTTTGATATTCTCTATATGAATTCACCATTTCTTCTTTTGAAGGCTTTTTATATTTATACCCTTCAATCATATTGAAAAACTTTACTATTTTCATGATCTCATGCACATTAAACAAATCATAATCTATTTTATATTCTTTTTCCATAATATATCACCAAAATAAGTATACCATAAATACTAACAATAATAAAGGTTTGTTTACCTTAAGTTAAAACATTTAACTTGAATATATATATCATTTAAGGTAAAATAAATATGGGTGATAAATATGACGTTAAGCTATAAAGATATAATTAAAGAGGATAACTCAAACTTAAGAAAAATCTCTGAAGAAGTAATTTTACCCTTAAGTGAGGAAGATATTAAAACTATTTACAAAATGAATGAATATCTAGTAAATGGTTATGATGAAGAAAAATGTGAATTATATGGGATAAGACCGGGTGTCGGAATCTCTGCTGTTCAAATTGATGTTTTAAAAAAAATGTTTATTATTTTAGGTTACGATGAATTTGGAGAGTTACATCATTATGTTGTTATCAATCCAAAAATTATATCACATTCAGAAGAATTGACTTATTTAGAAACCGGTGAAGGATGCTTATCAATAGATCGAGAAGTTTCTGGTTTTATTCACAGACCTAAAAGAATAACAGCTAGATGCACATTATTAAATATGGAAACAGGCGAGTTAAAAGATTCAACACTTAAACTTAAAGGCTATATGGCAATCGTGTTTCAACATGAATACGACCATTTATTTGGAAGATTATTCATTGATCATATAAATAAAAATAATCCATTCTTTATTCCCGATAATTCACATCCTGTAGTTTTCCCTAAAGATGAAGAAAATTAAAAAAAGCGAAGAAATTCGCTTTTTTAAATTAAACCCAGTTTTTCAAACGCTTTATAAAAACCATCTGAATATATATCTTCTGTAATTATATCTGCAACTTCTTTTAAGTTATCAGTTGCATTTCCCATTGCAATACCAATATTTGCTTTTTCTAACATTTCAATATCATTATCACCATCACCAATTGCAATAACATCATTTATATCGAAATCTAAAAGATCAACTAAAATATCTACAGCTTTACCTTTAGATTTACCTTTTTTTATTATGTCATAGCCAACAGTTGTCCACTTAATAAAATCAAACTCAGGATTTTCAATCCGTAATTGCTCAACTTCCTCAGGAGTGCAAAAGCACCACATTTGATGAACTTTAACTTTTTCATGAAAATCTTTATTTTGTGGAGGGACATTTAGATTTAAGTCTTCAAACGCTCGTAAAGAACTTTCATTAATTTCACTAATAGCCTCTTCAAATGCTGATTGAAAACCATAAACAATATTTTTATCCTTCATTGAGTGAATTAATTTGTTTATATCAAAAATATCTACTGTATCTTCATAAATTGTTTTGTCATGGCTAATGATGTGTTGACCATTTATTAAAATATAATGATCAATTAAACTCTTGATATCCTCAATAGTATATAGCATAAAATACGCTCTACCTGTTGCAATAACAAGCTCATGATTATTTTCTTTTAATTTTTTTAGGGCTGTAATTGTAGATTCAGGTATAACTCTGTTCTTGTTATCAACAATTGTCCCGTCGATATCTAATAAAATTAATTTCTTTTCCATTTGCTTCACCATAACCATTATACCCTATATTAATAATAAATAAATGTTTTTGTCTTTATTTTTAATCTAAACTAGTGTATAATAAAAATAGATAGTTATACAAAAACTAATTGAAAGGAGCTTAAATTTTGAATACTAAAAATAACAAAACGCTTGTTGAAAGATTCAATGACCAGGACATTAAAGTCTTTGCCCTAGGCGGTCTTGGAGAAGTCGGCAAGAACATGTATATAGTTGAAATAGCAAATGAAATAATCATTATCGATTCCGGAATTCTTTTTCCAGATAGTTCTTATGGAATTGAATATATCATACCCGACTATACATATTTAAAAGACAACGAAGATAAAATCGTTGGTTTATTTATAACGCATGGACATGAAGACCACATAGGAGGTTTACCATATCTACTGAATTCTGTAAAAATACCAAAAATATATGCTAATGGATTAGCTGTAGGTTTAATTAAAAATAAAATGAGTGATTTTTCAAGAATCAAATATGATATTGAAGAATATAAAGAAGATTCAAATTACAAATTTAAAAATTTTGATATTTCCTTTTTTAGAACAACCCATAGTATTCCCGATTCATTCGGAATAGCAGTCAACACTGAACTAGGGTATATTCTACACACTGGTGATTTCAAATTTGACTTTACACCAATAGCCCATCACACTGATTTTCACAAAATCACAAGTTACAGTGATAAAGGAATCTTACTATTACTTTCTGACTCTACAAATGTAGGTGTAAAATCATTTTCACCATCAGAGAAAAAAATATCAGCTAATATAAGAAATATCTTTAAACAAATTAAAGGTAGAATTCTTATATCAACATTTGCATCAAATGTTTATCGTGTACAACAAATTGTTGAAGCGAGTGTTGCTGTAGGACGCAAAATCATTGTGTTTGGAAGAAGCATGGAAAAAACTATTAAAGTAGGAATAGAGCTTAATTACATAAATGCCCCAGAAGGAACGTTTATTACCGCTAAAGAGTTCCCACATCTACAACCAGAAAAAATAACTATTCTTTCAACCGGATCACAAGGTGAACCATTTGCTGCATTATCAAGAATCGCAGATGGTACACATAA
>JBAYTC010000063.1:0-6420 GCA_041675825.1 Bacilli bacterium
AACCAATTATACTAAACTGTTCTACTCCAATATTTATCGAAATAATAGCTAATATAATTAGTGTAATTAACAAAATTAAATTCAAATTTATTTTAAATCTTTTCATGTAGAACTCCAGTTAGCTTAGGCTAACTGTATTATACTTACTATGATTTTTTTAGTCAAGTAATTACATAATTTTTTTACATATTCTTTTAAGCTATCTTTATTAAAAAGTTAATGAAAAGTCTTGTATAAAATTTAATAATATTATATAATTATGTGTCTAATAAAGAATTGGGGGAAATATATGTTTAAGAAAATTATTTTAATTTTATTAGTACTTGTAACAACTATGTCATTAACAGGTTGTACGAAGTACAATGATGAGGCTGGAGTTTACGAACTTACATCAATTTCTGGAGATGTAAACAAGAGCATGTTTAAATATTATACAATTGAGTTAAAAGCAAATGGGAATTTTGAAATTGCTGCAGCTTACACCACTACTACTCAAACTTATAATGCTAAAGGAACATTTGATATTGAAGATGGTAAGATTAATTTGTATACAAAAAATGGCTCACAAACAATAACTGAGACATATGATTTTGATGGAACAAAGATATCAATGGATGCTTCTGCCGGTGGAATTTCATTTAAAGCTGTATTTACAAAAGTAGATGAATAAATCATGAAATTGTAAATAAACAAAATAAAATATATTTGACTATGTCTAAAAATATGGTATAATATATAAGTAAAAACTTACTATGGTTTAATAAAATAAACTATGGCGGAAGGAGAAAAAAATGAAGAAAAATATACATCCAAAATATAATGCAGTTACAGTTACATGTACTACATGCGGTAACACATTTGAGAGCGGATCTGTAATGAAGGAATTACGTGTTGATACATGTTCTAACTGTCATCCTTTCTATACAGGACAACAAAAATTTGTTCAAGCTGCTGGTCGTGTAGAAAAGTTCAAACGTCGTTTAGAACAAAAGCAATAAAAATAGTAACCACAAGGTTACTATTTTTTATTCCCATATACTTCCTTTAGGTTCTAAAGAAAACTCCATTTGCTTTTTAGTTGTTGGATGAACTAAACTAACTTTATGACACCATAAACCAAGATCAAGATTATTAGGTTTGATATCTTTATCATACTTATAATCATTGATTAGTGGATGATTAATATAAGCCATGCTTACTCTTATTTGGTTATATCTTCCAGTTACTAAATCTATATCTAATTTTGTTTTATCATCCCAGGATTTAATCACTTTATAATAAAGTAATGATTCTTTTCCTTTAGAATCAACTTTTGCAAGTTTTAAATATTCGTCTTTTAAAATATTAACTTCAACTTTTCCATCTTCTTTTATAACGCCCTTAACCAAAGCATAATAATATTTATTGAAATTCTTATCTCTGATATCTTCACTTAGACGTGAAGCTGCTTTTGATGTTTTAGCAAACACCATAACCCCACCAACTCTTCTGTCTAATCGATGTATCAAACCCAAATATACATTACCCGGTTTGTTATACTTCTCTTTAAGATATGCTTTTAGAATATCAGTCATATCAATATCATTTGTTTGATCTTTTTGACTTAACACATTAATGAACTTTTCAACAACTATAATATGATTATCTTCATATAGTACATTTAAATTGTTAACATAGAAACTACTATCTTTCATCATATGCTTGCTCAATATATTTACATGCTTTTTCAAAATCCTTTTGTGTTTTAATTATAATATCCTTGGTTTTATTATTAATGTTTAAATTAACAATGATATTATCACTAAAAGTAATAAATGCGAAGTAATTAATTTTTCGATAACATAGAGTTTGGTTTAAGCCATATTCAATAACCTCATCACCCAAAGAAAGAATAAAATCTCTTAGGGACTTATATAGTTCAAGTTCATCTTTTTCAGAGAATCTATGCGTGAATTGACTATGATCAATTGATTTACTAACATAATTTTTTTCTAAAACAAAATAAGAATTATCGAATAATTGATATTTAATCAAATCAACTTGGATAGGCAAAGCTTTAATAGCATGTTCATCATATTTATTAAAGTCATCACCAATAATTACTAAACGAGGATTGTAATTAATTTGATTAACTAGATTCTCACCAAGTTTGTCTTTAATAAGAATTTTCACTTCACTAATGTTTTCTTTAATATAATCTACATGATGCAATCCCTTGTTTATTAACTTACCAAATTTACCACTTCGGTATTCAATAATTGTAATAGTATAGGTTTCATCAATTGCTAGGGTTTCAATCACTTCATTATCCTTATTATCAAGTGGATAATCAAAATCAATTATTCTTAATCCCAAAAGATTTAATGCATTGAATTCAACAACCTTCTGTAATTCTTTTCTTGATAACTTTTGACTTTTTAATGTTTTTTGCTTCTTTAAATTTACTATTCTTATATCACTCATATAAATACCTCATATATTCATTATATAATAAAATTAACAAAATGTAAAATAATTTATAGTTTTAAAAAAACCCAAGAACATCTTGGGTTTAAATATTTGGATATAGGGTGATTTTTCCCTTATGTTTTTTTATTAGGACAATTAATTCATTCAAATCTTCAACACCAAGAATTGATTTCTTAATTATCAATGCTTTAGATTTTCCAACATATAGATATATATATTTAGAAGTTTCATTAACTTCCAAGATATCATCCCAGCTATATGTATAAACAACATTTTCAATGATGGTTTCGATTCTATCTTCGTAAAAAATTATACCTTGCTTATCTCTTTTATACTTTTGAGTTACTAGCTTTCTTAAAGCCTTTTTTTGTTGAGATGGAAATAATAATATTACTAATACTGATAATACTAGCAATATTAATCCAAACAAATAATCTCTTATTATGAAAGTAAATATAACTCCAGATATTAAAAATAGAAATGCAATAACATAATATAGAATTCTTGCATAAGTCTTTGTTGTTAAATGGAAGTAATAGAAATCATAAATCTCATCTTTTGAATATGAAAACTCGGTCTTTATCATTACTCTTCAGTAGACTTTTTTTCTTCTACTTCAACTTCTTCTACTGCATCAACATCTTTTACAATTTCTTCAGTATCATGAAGTTCGATATCACCATCTTGAATTTCGCTTACTTCTTCATTGAAAATTTGATGAACATAAGTAATCGGCTTTTTAACGATAATCTTATCAACTTTCTTATAAGGTTTACCAGTAATTTTGTCTTTGACGATAGAAATTAAATCTTCATAATCGCCTTCTAGTATAGCATTTGGATCTTTAGCAACTATTATTGGTTGTTTACCTAAATATAAATAAAAGTATTCTCTAATTTCATGTATTTTTGTAACTTGAACCCAGTCATATGTAACTTGTTTTGTTGGATCTGTTGGTGAAGAAATTCTAATTGTTTCTTCAGTAATAGTCATATGTTGTTCAATAGGATTGCGATTATAAAAATATTGACTAATGTTACGATCTATTATTTTTTCCAAATTCATTATTTGATATATTAAATATGCTGTAAATAATAAGAATATAGCAGCAAGTAAAATATTAGGTTCTCTATCCCATGTTGTAATAACATAAGGTGCCACATTAATCAATGCACCAACTAAACATAATACCGCTAACACTATATAGAACCATAAAAAATGTTTGCGATATATTAAATTATACATATTATAAAACTTCATTGCTTTATAATCTATTCTCAAGGTCATTTTAACTTCTTTCATTATAATTCCTCCTAATTTATAATTATTATACCATATTTAACTTAAAATTAAAATAAATATTTAATTTTTAAGGTATTTTTAGTATAATGTATATATATAGGAGGATTAATCTATGAAAGTATTTATTAGTGCTGATATTGAAGGTGTAAATAGTATTTGTTCCTGGGATGAAACTGAGGCTGGTCACTATAGATATAATGAATTTAAAAAACAAATGGCTGAAGAAGTAAGTGCTGCATGCCATGCAGCTAAAGCAGCTGGTGCAACTGAAGTTTTTGTAAAAGACGCGCATGATTCAGCAATGAATTTATCAATTAAAGATTTACCTGATTTTGTTAAACTTCACCGTGGATGGGAAGGTGACATCTGTAGCATGATGGCTGGAATGGATGAAACATTTGATGCTTGTATTTTTATTGGATATCATAGTCCATCAAGAAGTGATAAAAACCCATTGTCACACACAATGAACACAAAAATTCAACATGTTAAAATAAACGGTGTGATTGCAAGTGAGTTTGATATCAATGTTTTATATGCAACATATTTAAATGTTCCATGTGCGTTTTTAAGTGGAGATTTAGGATTAACAGAATATGTGAAAGAAGTAAACAGTAATATCGAAGTTGTGGCAACCAAAGAAGGTAAATATGGTGCTGTTATTTCTAAACATCCAAATATTACTAATCAAGAGATTTACGATGGAGTTGTTAAAGCTCTAAGTAAACCTCTAAATAATAACTTGGTTGAAATGCCAAAGAAATTTAAAATTGAAATTCAATATCGTAGTAGCAGAGTTGCTTATGCTAATTCATTCTATCCTGGATGTAAATTAGTTGGAACTGATAAAGTTACATTTAATTCTAATGATTATTATGAAGTATTAAGAATGTTTAAATTTATATTATAATAAAAACACGTGATTGTCTAAATCACGTGTTTTTTATTCTTCATCATCTTCACTGGATGTGATATTAATAATTCCTTTTGAAATTATCTTTTCATGAGTAAATATTTCTTCTGCTTTTTCTTTAGATAAAAGCCCTAACTCTAAAACCACATCTATAACAGATTTATTTTCTTCATTAGCTTTTGTTGTAACTTCGCTACACACATCATACCCTAATACCGGAAGCAAGGCTGTTATAATTGAATCACTTTCAATTATTTTATCCTTCTTTTCAATAACTACCAAACCTTCAATAGCTTTTTCTCTTAAAGTTCTAACAGCTCTTCTAATAAAGTTTATATTCTCAAATAAGCAAGCTAATATAATTGGTAAATTTACATTAAGTTCCATATCACCATTAGCAACAGCATTACAAATAGTTAAATCATTTCCTTGCATATATAAAACAACTTGATGAATCATTTCCGGGATTACTGGATTAATCTTACCTGGGTTAATTGTTGAACCTGGTTGAACTTTAGGAAGAATAATACTGTTAAAAACCGCATCCATCAATCGAAGATCAGTAGCATGTTTATTAATATTTAAGGCAAATGTTTTAATCGCTGATGATAACCATGCAAAAGCATCAAGATGTCTAGTTGCATCAACCATGTTTTTAGCCTGTTTAAAATTTTCACCTGTATATTGAGAAATATATTTTGCTACTTTTTTATAATAAGTCGTATCAGCATTAAGACCAGTACCAATAACAGTTCCACCAATATTTATCTCAAGAAGCGAAGACATTGCATATTCAATTTTTTTAATGTCTCTTTCAACACTACTTGCTAAAGCATTAAATAATTGACCAAAAGTCATTGGGACACTATCTAGTAAATGAGTCTTACTAATAGTTATAACATTTTCATATTCTTTTGCCTTATCATAATAAGCATTAACAAGTTTCTTCATCTCAACAATCAGCTTTTTAGATAAACGATATGTTGCAATTTTTCCCGCAGTTGGAACTACATCATTAGCAGATTGACAAAAGTTAACATGATTAATTGGATGAACCTTATCATATTTACCTTTTTCACTACCTAACATTTCATTAGCTCGATTAGCAATAACTTCATTGGCATTCATATTCATACTTGTTCCGGCTCCACCTTGAACAAGATCAGTGATAAATTGACCATGTAAACGTCCATTCAATATTTCATCACAAGCCAATCCAATTGCATTACATACATCTTTGGAAATATAACCAGCATCATAATTAGCTTTTGCAGCTGCTTTTTTAACAGTTGCTAAACCTTTAATCATTTGCCTCGATATGGGTCTTTTTGATATTTGAAAGTTTTCTCTAGACCTTAATGTTTGTATTCCATAATATGCTTCAGCTGGAACTTGTCTTTCACCTAAATCATCTTTTTCAATTCTAAATCTCATAACATCACCTTACTTACTATAATTTTAACATATTTTCAAAAAAAGTAAAAGGAAAAACAAAAATGTTTTTTAAGATATTAAAAAGAGTTGGAAACCCAACTCTTGATAACTATAAATGTATAATGAAAGAATCTTCTCTCATTTTTTACCATAATATCTAAATCCACCAATAATAAATAATACTAAAGCAATATATCCAAATACCAAGGATCCATACTTATTAATTAAATTTGGTAAATGTTTTGGTATTGCTGGAATCACAAAACAAAATATTAATAGAACTACACCTATAATCATTAGTA
>JBAYTC010000064.1:0-6279 GCA_041675825.1 Bacilli bacterium
ATCTGTAAGTCTTCCTTTTTTGCTTCCTTCCAAAATTTCACCTATTTCTCCAATTATGTTTTCCTTTGTAATGATTCCATTTTTTATAGCCATTTCTGTTTCTCCAACTGTAATAGCTTGATTAATATCATCAACAAAAACTCTTGCAATACCAAATATATTTTCATCTATTTCTTGTTTACCTTCCATATCTGAACCAATGCAATTTATATGAGTTCCCGGACTAATCCAATCTTTTTTTATCATTGGATTTTTAGAAGGCGTAGCTGTTATAATTATATCAGATTTTTTTGCGGCTTCTTCAATGTTTTTCACAACTTCAAATTTTATATTGCGGACTTTTTCAAAATCATCATAATCTGCTTCATCTTTGCAAGGTTTTGGCATAAAATCATTAATAAGAAAATCTTTAATTGTGTCGACAAATTTAGTTGCTTCATTTGGGAAAAGAGGATTGTATACATATACTTTTTCAATCTTATTTAATAGAAATAAACTTGTAGCAATCTGATATTTTGCTTGATTACCGGAACCTACAATTAATATAGTTTTTGAATCTTTTCGTGCAAGGTTCTTAATTCCAATTCCTCCGGCGGCTCCGGTTCTTAATGATGTAATATGAGATGCATCCAATAACCCTATTGGCCTACCTGTATCGCTTTCAAAAATCATTATCAAGCCGATCAAGGGAGGCAAACCTTTTTCAAGATTTCCGTTAAACCATGATACTTGTTTAAGACCATAGATGTTAGCATCTAGTAGATGTCCTGCTTTTATATCCATATCAGCTTTTCCCGCTTTAAATTCATGGAATATGGTGGAAAAGACCTGTGCTTTCTTTTGTGCTTTAGCAACATATGCTTCTTCAACTGCTTTTATAACATCTTTTATACTTAAAATTTTTTTAATATCGTCCGCTTTTAAAACCTTAACTTTAAACACATTTTCAACTCCTTATAATATTTTACATTTAAAACCCTAAGCTATATAATTAACTATATTTATTTAATAATTCTACAAGAAGTTTGTCATCAATATTTCCACCAGTTATTACTACAGCTACATTTTTTCCTTTTAATTTAGGGTAGTTTTTTTGTACTGCTGCAACACCGATTGCCCCTGCCGGTTCTACAATTAGCTTTTCTTTTCTTACTAAAAAGGATACTGCTCTCGCGATATCATCTTCTTCTATTATCCATATATCGTCTATACATTGTTTTGCCATTTCATAAGGGATTTTACCGACACCTCCGATTAGGCCATCGCATATGGAAGGCTTGGATGGAAACATCTCATAAAAAACATTATCTTTTAATGATTCTTTCATTGCCGGGCAGGCTGCAGTTTGCAATCCGATTACTTTTACCATTGGATTTATATGCTTTGCAGCGATACTTATACCTGTCAGTATTCCCCCGCCGCCTATGGGAACAAGAATTGTATCAATATTATTATTTTGTTCAAAGATTTCTAAAGCAGTAGTACCATGCCCCGCTATTACTTCTTCTGAGTAGGGATCAATAAAAATGCCATTACTGTCTTTTATAGCCTTCATTCCTATTCTATGGGCGTCATCATAATCTTTACCTGCCTTCACAATATTTGCTCCATAGTACTCCATTTTTTCTATTTTACTTTTTGGAGAGGTTTCAGGTACATAAATAGTAACATTTTTAATCCCTAAAAGAAAACTTCCGTAACTGACTGCGGCTCCATGATTTCCCGAGGAAATGGTCATAATTTCTTTTTCAATTTTATTTTGTTTTAAGATTGCGAGTTTATTAAGAGCACCCCTTAATTTTGCACATTTCATATACTGCTGACATTCCAGTTTAAAATATACACTTGTTTCCTTTTCACTTAGAAACATTGATTTTTCTAAAGATGTGCGAAATATATAGTCAGATATTCTCTTTTCCGCAATTTTTATATCACTGTATTTAACTGGCATATTGATTCCTCCTATAAGAGTAAGTGTGCCAAAACGGCAATCACAGGTAATGTAACAATTGTTCTTTCTATAAATATTATAAAGAGTTCTACAATCGAAACTGGTATTTTAGAAGCTAATATAACTGCTCCAACTTCTGATAGAAAAACTACTTGGACTAAAGAAACAGCTGAAATAACAAAACGTGTTAATTCACTAGGGATTGATGAACCTATTATTGCAGGTATAAACATATCGGAAAAACCAACAACCATGGTTTGAGATGCTTCTACTGCATATGGAATACGAAGCAATTTTAATATGGGAATGAAAGGAACACCTAGCCATTGAAATACTGGAGTATATTCCGCAATTATCAAAGAAACAGTACCAAATGACATAAGTACTGGGAAGACTACAATCCACATATCTAAAACAGTAAAGATTCCGCTCTTAAGATATTTTTTAAAGTCCCAACTTGTTTTTGCCCTTTCTAATGCTAAATGGAGACCCCAAGAAAATACTGTATAACCCTCTGGAATACTTTCCCCTAGATCTTTCTTTTCTCCTGCATAATATTTATCAGGTTTTTTTGACAAAGGCGGTACTCTAGGGACTATTATAGCCGCTATAATACCGGCTATAGCTACAACTAGATACCATTTTCCAAACATATGGGTTAGTCCAACCTGAGATAATACTATTAGACAAAAAGTAATAGACGATGCCGAGAAGTTAGTTGCAATAACAGTTGCCTCTCTAGTGGTGTAGTACCCCTCCTCGTACTGCTTATTAGTAAGGGCTACCCCTATTGTAGCGTCTCCAACCCAGGAAGCAAGGCAGTCTATAGAAGAACGTCCCGGGAGTAAAAATAAAGGTCTCATAATAGGCGTCAATAAGGAGCCGACAAATTCCAGTAGGCCAAAGTTTGTTAGTAGCGGCAATAAAAAACCAGCAAACAAAAACATAGGTACTAAAGGCATCATTAAATCATTTAATAGTAATCCTCCTGTATCCTCAGACCAAATCCATTCCGGTCCTGCTTGGAAAAATACCAAAAAGCAAAATATCATTCCTATCGTTCTGGCTATAATCCAAAATAGATTTACGTTAAACTTTTCTTTAAGATATTTATTATTTTCAATAAATGATGGTTTTAAAAGAATATAAATAAATGTCATGATCGTTGTAAACGAAACTAATACTAGAAGAACAATAGGTAAGAGTTCGAACAATGCATCCATAAGTGTGTTTGCAAACAATGCAACAGGGATTGTGCTTTCGCCTTTATATTTGAAAGGCATTAAAAAAAGTATAAGGCCAATAATTGAAGGTATGATAAATTTTAGGTAATCACTTGCCTTATGTTTTTTACTTGTACTATCCATTAAGTAAGTCACGTCCTTTCTTCACTTTAATTTAGAATTTATAGTTGCTAGTTGCTGTTTATTTCTCGTATATCACTCCTTCTAATTTTTTTATTAGCTATGAACTGCTTTAAAAGTTACTTAGTAGCCTAGAATTTTAATTAAATATTTCTATATTTTCCATTCTATTAAAAGCTTCTTCCAGCCTATAAAGATCTACAGACATAGCTAATCTTATATAACCTTCTCCTGCATCACCGAATGCACTTCCCGGAAGTGCCAAGATATGTGCTTTTTCAAAAAGAATATTACATACTTCCGCACTGGTCAAACCGGTATTTTTTATGTTTGGAAATAAATATATAGAGCCTTCTGGTTCAGGACAATTAATATTAGGAATGCTCAGGATTCTATCATATGCATATTGCATTCTCTTTCTGATTTCTTTCACAATAGGCGGATTTACAATTTCATGAAGTTTTAAAGCATATAATGCAGCTCTTTGAGAAACTGAGGGTGCTGTAAAAACACTATTTTCATTAACAATTCGCATAACTTCAATAATGTTGCTCGGAGCGATAATATTACCTATTCTCCAGCCAGTCATTGAATAATTTTTTGAAAAACTATTGATAGTAATAGTTCTTTTTTTACCACTTGGAAATTTAATCATTGGGCTAAATGATTGTTTATAGCTAAATGTAGTATAAATTTCATCAGATATAATTAGTAGATCATATTTCTCTGAGATTTCTAAGATGTCTTTCATTTTATTATTTGAGAAACAAGTTCCGGTAGGGTTATTAGGAGTGTTAATGATTATTGCTTTTGTTTTTTTAGTTATTAACTTTTCTAATCTTTTTACATTTACTTCGAACCTTTCTTCTTCATAGGTTGGTAAATATATAGGATTGCCCCGAGCTAACTTTATTTGATGTGGATATGGAGTGAAGAATGGTTCATGAATTATAACTTCATCATTATCATTCAAAATAGATTCTAAAGCTAACCACATACCGTGACTTCCACTGGTTGTAATCATTATTTCATCAGTATTAATCTCAATATTATACTTATTTTTATAAAATTTACTAATTTCTTTTCTTAATTCCATGTCTCCATAAAAGTCAGTATAATGTGTATGCCCTGCTATAGCATCTTTCATTGCTTTATTTATTATAGTATCAGGAGTTTTTAGATCAGTATCACCTAGGCTTAAATCAATGATATCATCATATTTGTGTGTTAAATCATTACTCTTACACATGGCTGTCATATTAAAATTTTTATATCTTTGAGAAATAAAATGCTTATTCATGAAGGAGCTCCATTCTATTATTAATTATAGGAACTAAGTTCCTATAATTAATAATAGAATGATTGCTTTTATATGTCAAGAGATTTTTTATAAAATGTCATTATCATACTTAAAGAAATTAAGAGTCTAAATTGAGATATAGGTCTTTGTTGATTTTTGTGTAAATATCGTGGTTATTAAAAATAAAAGGATATTGTTTATGATAATGATATATTGAATTTATTGTGATAAAATGTTATATGAAATAAAAGGAAAATTCAAAAATTAATGATTATAAAATATTTTAGTATTATAAATTAAAACGGAGTTAGTATAAATATATCTAGCTCTTAAGAATAATTAAGAAAGGGTGTAATAATTAATGAATGATAAAAAAGATTTAGATTCAAGGTTGCAAAACAGAAAAAATGTGAGCAGAATTGAAATGCTTGACAGAGCTTTATCTGTAATTGAATATATTTTTAAAAATAAAGATGTAAGTTTTTCGATGATTTTGAAGGACTTGAAAATTTCAAAATCAACATTGTTCAGAATTCTTTATACATTAGAAAGTCATAATTATATTAAAAAGGATAAGGAAACGGGAAGATATAGTTTAGGTACACTTTTTGTTTTTTACGGTGAAGAAGTAAAATACGGCCTTACACTTATAAAAATATGTGAGGATATATTATCTACGCTGGCTAACAAGGTGGGGGAATCAGTTAATCTAAATATATTATATAAAGAGCTGGTATTAAATGTGTTGTCTGTAGAAGGCGAGAAATCGGTGTTAACATCAAGACTGATCCCTATATCACCATTAAATTGTTCAGCAACAGGAAAAATATTTTTAGCGCGAAAGAATAATCTTGAACTTATGAATTACTTCGCAAGTGATGCATGGGAGAAAAGGACTATGAATTCAATAACGACTTATGAAGATTTTTTAAAGGAAAAGGAAAAAATATTAAAGGATGAGATTTCATATGATAATGAAGAATACGAATATGGACTGTTATGTTTAGCAATGCCTTTGCGAAATCATAAAGGATTAATGGATGCAGTTATCAGCATTACCGGACCGTTAACAAGGATAAAGATGAAAGGTATTGATGAACTATCTGAGGAATTAAAAAATAGTGTAAATACGATAAATAATATATTAATTAAAACAAAATATACATATTAATTAAATGAATCTTTATACATTAACTGTATATTTATAGTAAGTTTGAATTTATTAATATATATATACAAGTATTGCATAAATTAAAATTAAATTTAATAACATAAAAATGAAAATATTGTATGATAAATTTTTATTCATTAATTTTGCATAAAATATAAAATTATCTAATTTTTAAAAAATCGTGTGCTTGTAATAAAAAAGCCTAAAGTATATAATTTAGATAGAATTAGCCTGTTTTACCGGATTAACCTATGGAAAGGAGCTATTTTAATGAATGAATCTACTAATAAAGGTTTTTTGAATATTACTTCGGAAATTGGAAAACTTAAAGCCGTTTTGCTTCATAAACCGGGGAAGGAATTGGAAAGATTAACACCCGAGTATTTAAGAGAATTATTGTTTGATGATATTCCTTGGCTTAAAAAAATGAGACAGGAACATGCTGAGTTTGCAGAGGTTTTGAGAAATAGAGGTACTGAAGTATATTATGTTG
>JBAYTC010000065.1:0-6256 GCA_041675825.1 Bacilli bacterium
ATTGTCATAATTAATGCTATTAGATTGCTTGGATACAAGTATAAAGGAGTTAAGAATGAAGGAAAATCATAAAAGTTGTATGGCTCAAGTGCCTATGTTTAGCAATTTGACCGCATCAGAAATCGACGATATTATTATGATTGCAAGACATAAAAACTTTGAAAAAGGAGATACAATTATTAATGCTGGTGAGGAACTTAATTCATTAATGGTTGTGTTTAAAGGTAGAGTAAAAAATTTACGTTATAGCGAAGATGGAAAAGAACAGGTAATTAGAATTTTATCACCTGGAGATTTTTTTGGTGAATTAGCACTCTTTCATAATAAAATCTCCTCATCTACAACAATTGCAACTGAGCCATCAACTATTTGCGTTGTAAACAGCGATAAACTTAGGGAACTAATGAGCCATAACTCTACGATGATGTTTAAAATGATGAAAGAATTATCAAAAAGAATAATCAATCTTGAAGCAAGATTAGAATATAACAGTCTAAGTAGCGCGATTGGTAAGCTTGCTAGAATGTTAATAGAACTTAAAAAAGGTGATTTGGTCTTGCTTCCTTCAACAAAATCAGATCTAGCATCGCAATTAGGAATATCAAGTGAAACTTTTAGCAGAAAGTTAAGAGAACTTGAGAGTATGGGATTAATTAAAAGTCTTACTAATAAAAAAATCCTTATTATCAAACAAAATGAATTAATAAAAATTTATCAGGACAATTATTAAAAGCTAATATTATTTAGCTTTTTTTATTAACATTATTAATTAAAAATGATATAATGAGACATATGAGGTGTAATATGAATTATCCGGTTTTAGATTTTGATAAATATGGTGAAGAAATAATTAAAGCAAGTAATGTGAAGAAAAAGATTGAAGGATTTCCAGAAATTGTTATTAATGTGTTTTCAAGGAAAATATTGAATACATGGATAGCAAAAGATAACACAAAAATTGTTGGTTTTCATTCATCCGCAAATGGGAAAGAAGCGGTTTACTCTACTATTTATAAAAATCAGGAGATTGGTTTTACCATAGCTCCGATTGGAGCACCACTTTGTGTTGGTGTTGGAGAAGATCTGTTAGCAATGGGAGCTAAAAAATTAGTTTATTTTGGTTCTTGCGGAGTATTAGATAGTACAATTAAAGAAAATGAGATAATTATACCTAATAGAGCAATTAGAGATGAAGGAACTTCATATCATTACCAAGAAGCATCTATCTATAATTATATGCCAAATGAAACTCTTGAAACGGTAAAGGAAGTCTTAGATAGATTTAATTATTCTTATATAGAAACTACATGTTGGACGACCGATGCATTTTATCGTGAAACAAAAGATATCATGGAAATTAGAAAGAATCAAGGAGCAAAAGTGGTTGATATGGAAACATCAGCTTTAATTGCATTTTCCACATTTAGAAATATAAAATATGCTCATTTCATGTATTCAGCAGATAATTTGGATTCTAATAAGTGGCAATCTCGAAGCTTAAGTGATCAAGGTTTAAATTATTCTGATAAATATATGTATTTAGCTTTTGAAATTGGAATAAATCTTTAAAATAGTATTGACATTGACGTTACGTGAAGGTGTAAAATATATATGGTGATGATATGTATAGGATAGATGAATTAGCAAAGATATCAAAAATATCTAGTAGAACATTAAGACATTATGATGATATTGGTCTTTTAAAGGCAAAACGAGATAGTGAGAATAAATACAGATATTATGATGATAATGATATTGACAAACTTCAAGATATTCTTTTTTATAAAGAATTAGGTTTCTTACTAAAAGATATCAAGAAATTATTAGAAGGTAAATTGAACAGATTAACTGAATTAGAAAAACAATTAGAGTTTTTAAATAATGAAAAATGTCGATACGAATTGCTAATAGCAAATATTACTAAGACGATTAAATCAGTTAAAGGAGGTAGTGTTATGTCAGCAAATGAAAAATTTGAAGGTTTTAAACAAAATTTGGTTAATGAAAATGATAAAAATTATAAAGAAGAAGTTGTATCTAAATGGGGAGAAACAAATTATAATAAATCTAAGGATTCATTTTTAAATATGAGTGAAAAAGATTATAATAAATTTGTTGATTTAGATTCTCAGATTAAGGCAAATCTTCTTAAAGCTTTTAAAGAGGGAAATGATCCGACTTCAGAAGCAGCACAGCTTGCTGCTAAACAACATCAAGAGTGGATTAAGATGAGCTGGGGATATTATAATGAAGAAGCTCATTTGAATTTAGTGGAAATGTATTTACAAGACCAAAGATTTAAAGAACATTATGACTCAAATCAGGATGGACTTGCATTATTATTAAAAAATGCATTATATGAATTATTACTAAAATAAAAATTATTATTCATCACCGAAACTCTCAATATATTGAGAGTTTTTTATAGTTTCGTGTTATAATATGTATGGAGGATATATATGATAATAATTATTAGAGGACAAACTCATTCTGGAAAGACATATTTAGCACAAAAATTGCTAGAGAAATATCATTTTCCATATTTATCTATAGATCATATTAAGATGGGTTTAATTAGATCAAAAAACTGTAGTCTTACTCCTTATAGCAGTGAGTTAGAGTTGACTAATTATTTATGGCCAATTATTAAAGAGATAATTAAGACGAATATTGAAAATAATCAAAATTTAATTGTTGAAGGGATATATATTCCTTGTAATATTAATAATGATTTTGAAGAAAATTACAAAAAACACATTAAAACAGTAAACATTATTTTTAGCGAAAAATATATAAAAGATAATTATAGTATAATTAAAGAATTTTCTAGTGCTATAGAAAGTAGATTTGTACAGGAAGATTTAACAAAAGAAGAATTAATTATTAAACATAAAACAAATTTAGATGAATGTATAAAAAATAAAACTGAATACTATTTAATTAATACAGTAAATGATTTTAAGGAGTTGGTTAATAAGATTACTCTATAACTGTATTAATTGAAAAAAAGACTGAAATGGTTTATAATATTTATGTATATATAATAAGAAAGGAAGTAGTATGGAGGTATATATGAAGAATTTTGTATTTGAAAACCCTACAAGAATTATTTTTGGTAAAGACACAGAAAATCAAGTTGGAGAAGAAGTTTCAAAATATGGTAAAAAAATCCTATTACACTATGGTGGTGGATCAATTAAGAAATCTGGTCTATATGATAAAGTCATTAAAAGTTTAAAGGAACATAATATTGACTTTGTTGAACTAAGCGGAGTTGTTCCTAATCCAAGACTTAGTTTAGTTAAAGAGGGTATTAAAATTTGTAAGGAAAAAAAGATTGATTTTATTTTAGCTGTAGGGGGAGGCTCAGTTATTGATTCTGCAAAAGCTATTGGAATTGGTGCAGTTTATGACAAAGATGTATGGGACTTCTATAGTGGTGTAGCTCGAGTTGAAAAAACTATTCCTGTAGGCGTTGTCCTTACAATTCCTGCTGCTGGAAGTGAATCAAGTTCTTCATCGGTTATCACAAATGAAGATGGTTGGTACAAACGTTCAGCTTTAGCAATTATTATGAGACCTAAATTTGCAATACTAAATCCTGAATTGACATATACTTTGCCTTTTTATCAAACAGCATGTGGAATTGCCGATATGTTTAGTCATGTAATGGAAAGATATTTCACTAATGAGCAACATGTTGATTTTACTGATGAATTATGTGAAGCTACTTTTAGAACTATAATTAAACATGGAAGAAAATTAGTAGAAAACCCTAATGATTATAATTCAAGAGCTGAAATTATGCTTGCTTCCACAATAGCACATAATGGACTATTAGGTGTTGGAAGAGTTGAAGATTGGGCTAGTCATGGAATTGAGCATGAACTAAGTGCGATATATGATATTGCACATGGTGCAGGATTAGCCATTGTTTTTCCAGCATGGATGAAATATGTTTACAAACATGATATTGATAGATTTGCTAAATTCTCTAAAAATGTATTTGGAGTAAAAGGTTATGATAAAGAGGAAATAGCATTAAAAGGAATTGATGCACTAAAAGAATTCTATAACTATTTAGGACTTAAAACAAGTCTAAAGGAAGTAAACATTACTGATGAACATTTTGATGAAATGGCAAAGAAAGCCACAATCAATAGAAAACTAGGAAATTTTGTTCCCCTAGATACGAGTGATGTATATAATATTTATGTTTTATCAAAATAGACTATAAACTCTTGAGTAAAAACTCAAGAGTTTTTAATTACAATCGCAATAATTTTATGTATGTGGTATAATAATGTAAAAAGAAAATAGGAGTTACATTATGAAGAAAACTTTACAGGAAAAACTACATAGCCGAAAGTTGAAAAGACCACCATTATTAATTTATAATATTTTGGGGTATTTATGGAAATTTATGTATAAAAAAAAGTTGAATGTCAACTTTGATTATAAAATAAAACTAAAAGATTATAAAGGTCCATATATTGTAGTCAGCAATCATGCTTCAAGGATGGATTATATCTATACAGGGGTTGCTTTTCTCCCACATCGTCTTAATTATGTTGCTGGTTATAATGAATTTTTCAGATCTCATCTTGCTTTTATATTTAGATTATTGAAAGTAATCCCAAAGAAGAATTTTGTTGCTGATATTTATGCTATTCAAGAGTTCAAAAGAATTCTTAAGAAAAATGGTAAAGTAATTATTTTTCCTGAAGGGATGAGTTCAATTGGGGGAACAAATCAACCTTCTATGATTGGTTCTGCTAAACTTCTTAAGCATTGTAAAGTTCCAGTTTTAATGACAAAAATATCTGGAGGCTACTTGACTAATACTAAGTATTGTTTGGATGAAAGATATGGTCGAGTTGATGTTGTTATTGATGAACTTTTCAGTGTTGAGGACTTAAGAGTATTAACTGAAGAGCAAATTGGAGAAAAAATGGATGAAGCAATCTATAATAACGATTATGAATATAATAAGAAAATGCGAGTTAAGTATAACGGTAAAGGGAGAATGGCCCATAATCTTCATCATTTATTATATCATTGTCCAAAGTGTCATAATGATTTAACAATGTCTGGTCATGATAATATCATTGAATGTACAAATTGTAATAATAAAGCAATTCTTAATGAATACTACGATTTAATTCCAGATAACGATAATTGTGTAATACCTGATACACCAGCAAAGTGGTTTGATTTAGAAAGATCTATTATGAAAGAAAAAGTGAAGGATCCAAATTTCAAGTTAGAAGAAGAAGTTGAAATTGGAGTTTTACCAAAATATGAATATTTAAAAAACATGGAAACATCACAAAAAGTCGGAAGGGGATTACTTACATTAGATAGAAATGGACTGACTTTTGAAGGAACAAAAAACAATGAAAAGTTTTCATTTTTTATTGAGTCAAAGAATCTACCCACATATGGGATGTGTACAGATGTAACATTTTTTTATACCTTCTTTGAAGGTGAATATTATGAATTTATTCCTACTCGTGAATCAACCGCTATTTGGTTACATGCAACCGAAGAAATGCATAGATTAAATGGTGGTAAGTGGCAAGATTTCTCGTGGAAACAATAGTAATTAAATTGAAATAAAAAATATTGAATATGTAACATTTATAAGAATGTTACATATTCTTTTTTTTATTAAATGAATACGTTTTTAGATTAATGAAAACGTGTGAAATTAATTGAAAACAAAATGAAAAAATGATAATATTAGTTTAATAGATTAAAACATTTCATTATTTACAATAACTTTATTTTCAAATATTTATTTTTTATTTTTATTCATTTTTTTAAACTTTTTTATAACATGATTATACTTCTTTTTTTAGTTTACATTCTAGTATAATTATTAATTTTTTTCTATATATTATTAATCTAAATATAACACAATGTGTATATATATATTTTTCAAGAAAGGAAGGAAATAAAACTTTTTAATAGTTTTATACAATTTTATTATGGCCGTAAAATTTGTTATGACTGATGAACAAATTCAAGAACTGCGTGCTTGCATAGAAAAGCACAAACAAAAACCAGGTCCTTTAATGCCAACTTTACATGATGCACAGAGGATATTTGGTTGTATCCCAATTCAAGTACAAAAATTAATATCCGATGAATTAGGGGATAGTGTAAGTCACATTAATGGGGTTGTTACTTTTTATTCTCATTTTTCAATTGAACCAAAAGGTAAGCATGTTATTAGTGTTTGTATGGGAACTGC
>JBAYTC010000066.1:0-6010 GCA_041675825.1 Bacilli bacterium
ATTCATTTGATCTTGTTGGTTTTGAACCAACAAATGAAAATGAAATTGTTATTACAGATTATGTTTTTGATTCAATTAGACATTATCATGGTATTCAAGAACCAACCACATTAACCATTGATGGTTATGTTTATGATATAGTTGGAATAGTTCAAACAAACTATAAAGATTTTCAAGGTATTGATTTTGTTCAAAACAAATATGCAAGAATGGCGTTTAATGAGAATTTAAAAGCATATAATACTATATATACTTCATTTATAGGTTATATGAATTTAATGGAAAATCTACAAATGTTTAAAGAAACAGTTAGATATACTGTATATGCAGGTAAACCTATACCTGAGACAATGTATGATGAAGTATATATCAGAAACTCAACTACACAAAGAAATATCACTTATGGAACTCAAATTAGTACCAGAGGGTATGGTTTGATTTCTAGTGCTTTATTTGAAAAAATGGAATATTCTTATGAGGATATTGATTCTAATAGAAGAGCTGTTTTATTAAGTTTTTCTAAAGCCAAGTATAGTCTTTCAATTAGAGTAACTGGTGTATATGATAGTGATGAATTAGGTTTTATAATTAATGATTATGATTTTAATACCTATGTAGATAAACACAATTTTAGTAGACTTTTAATATCAAGAGATGATGTTAATTATAATAGAATTGTTAATGATGAGAATGTAACAAATGAATCATTTGTTCATGCTGATTATATGAGAAATAATGCAAGAGATTCTCGCATTGTTATGATTGAATTTTTAATTGTATTAATTGTTATTATTGTGATATTCTCAAATATTATTAATTCACTTACAATTAATGCTGAAAAGAAGAAGATTGGTATTAAGTATTCCTTCGGTTTAAATCGTGCTTCGGTTGTAATGCCATATATATTTGAAATACTATTATATGTTGTTATAAGTTTTGGTATAACTTCAATATTAGTTAAATGGGGATTCCCATTTGTAATGAAGACACTTGTTTATACTAAAGAAGTAGATTTAATGGCATTTGATTTCTTCTATATATCTTGGACAACTATATTTGGATGGAATTTATTAATATATTCAATTATACTAGTAAGTCTAGGAGTTATGATTTATAAGATTATCAGAAAGAATCCAATTGAGATTATTAAGGACCTATAAGATGGAAAAATCAATTAGGAAGGACGTGAAATAAGTGCTTTATATAAGACATTTAACTAAATATTATACTCGTAGCAAACCCATTATTTCAGATATGAATTTGACTTTTCCATCAACTGGTTTAAATATTATTGTTGGTAAGAGTGGTTGTGGTAAGACGACTCTCCTTAATATGATAGGAACAATGGATCAAGATTATATTGGAAGTATTGAACTAGATGGTGTTGAATTATCTAGATTAACTCCTAATCAAATTTCTGATTACCGTAATTATGATAGTTCGTATATCTTTCAATTAAACTCCTTATTTGAGAATATGACTGTTCGTCAAAACATGGAGCTTATCTTAAATTTACAATCAAAAGAAACTGATATTTCCGCAATTTTAGAAAAAGTGGGATTAGTCGGTTTTGAAGATAAAAAAGTAAAATTTTTATCAGGTGGCGAGCGTCAAAGAGTTGGAATAGCTAGAGCTATTGCTAAAGACGCAAAAATCGTATTAGCAGATGAACCGACCTCAGCACTAGATAGTAAGAATGCTCATAAAATACTAGCATTACTAAAAGAAATATCTAAAGATAGATTAGTAATTGTAGTAACACATGATACTAAAAAAGCTTTTGTTTATGCTGATAGAATAGTTAAATTAGTAGATGGTAGAGTTGTAGAAGATGAACTTATCAATGAAATAGATAAAGAGGCTACTAAGACTGTTAGAAAACCACCTAAGACAAAGTTATTAAGACCTGTTTTTTGGGATCAGTTTAAAAAGAGTATTATCATAAATTTATTTATTATTCTGCTAGTTTCAATAGGTATTGTTGCATTCAATATTGAAAAAGAACAAAAGAAAATAATGAATGAATATACGCAATTTATGGAAACTGGTAAATATGAATTTAATGAGCTAAGAGCTTTAAGTATTCATGAATCTAATGATATTAATTTTTATAATGTGATTAAAGCAACGGAACTTGATTCCAAGTATCGTTACTTTCAAGAAGTTTCAACAAAAAATGGTGGATTAGAAAATTCGGACATCAATAAAATTTCAAACATTTTCAAAAACGCAAATATTCATTTGGGTGATAGTGATTATGGAAATTTAGTTGTTCAAGATTTAAGTAAGTCTTACTTATTAAGTGAGAGCATTAATGGTATGATGTACTATTGGGATGAAGACCAAAGAACTGATTACGGATACTATATTTATAATGAAAACAATAAATATAATATTATTCATGGGACTAGACCAGTAAATGATAATGAGATTTTAATTACTGATGCTATTGCTGATCATTACTTATTAAGAAATGGATTAGATAATACTGATTTAGGAGCAATGATTGGTACTGAATTGACTATTGGTGATATTTATCACATTGGTCCTAATGCTAATCCTGATGAAAGTTATTTGCATTATTATACTATTGATAAAGAATATATTGTTAAAGGTATTATTGGAACAAATCAACTTGACTATTTCAATTATGAGTCTTCAAGTGATAATTATAATTTACTTGATGATATAATGAAACAATCTAGACAAGATCCTTATATGAACTCGGGTATTGCTAATCCCTATGGATATTTTGTTTTAATGGATCATTTAGATGCTCGTAAGACTTATGATTTCTATCATGTTGATTTAGAGTTTACTAATATTATTAATGGACCAAAAAGATTAAGTTCAAAAACTATTGGAACTTTTCATGGGTTTTATGATTATCGTGGTATCACAAGTTATGATGATAATTTAGCACTTGATAGAAATAGCAGAATTCTTGTTAAGGATTCAGGTATTACTAATTTACAAGAAAATGAAGTTATTATTTCTAGAAATCTAGCTGCTGAGTTATTTAATATAAGTAGTACTTGGCAATTATATGGTCGCTATCAAGATGAGATAAGTGGAGAAACATTCACTCTATCATTTGAAACAAGTAATGGCTTGGTTGACTATACATTTAAGATTGCTGGTATATCTCATTATACAACTAACTCAGAACCACTAATGTATATTAGTGAAGATATGTATGATACAATTAAATCTGAAACTGTTTCATATCAGGCACCATCTTTAACTGTAGAATTGGCAGGAATGTCACCTAAAGATAGAATGAAACTTATCGATGAAGCTTATGCAAATGGTTATGTTTTAGTTCCGGTTTATTCAATGCCAGGTCCTTATATTGAGTTTGTTCCTACACAGGGAGAGGTTACTTTAGTTGATGATGAAGGATATAGTGAAGATAAGAACATTTCAGTTTATTATTTATTTTCTGAATACTATAATACTGAAGCAATGAATGGTTTGAACTACGCATTAGAGATTGTTTCAAGTGTATATACATTTGTTCTATTTATGGGTATTTCATTGACGCTTGGTTTAGTATATTTAAAAGAAAAACGTCAAAAAATGACTATCATGAAATTATCTCAAATTGGTGTATACTCAAAAGTTATGATTTCAATGAATTTCATTACTTATCTATTTGTTGCTTTAGCAATTGGAGCAACATCATATTTTACTACATCATTACTAGTTGATATGGTTAATAGTCAATTTACTGTTGTATTATCCGATGTTGCATTAATACATCGATTTAGAATTATTATGACACAAACTACTGTTGTCTCGGCTATAATTGGGGTAGTTATTACTTTGATAGTTGGAATTATATCATCATTTATTCTTGTTAAGAAGAGTAGAAGATAGTTTAAACCTTTAGGATTATTATTTTAATTCTAAAGGTTTTTTTATGAGTTTTAAAATGTAATTGTATTTAAGTTAAAATTTGATATAATGTTAATATAAAGAGGTGTAATATGAGTTTAAAGAATCAAGATATCGAAATAAGTAGTTTAATTAATAAAGAGTTAGAAAGACAAGTTAATCATATTGAGTTAATAGCTTCAGAAAATTTTGTTTCTTTAGCGGTGTTAGAAGCACAAGGAAGTGTGCTTACAAATAAATATGCTGAAGGTTATCCAAATAAACGGTACTATGGTGGATGTGAATTTGTTGATAAAATTGAAGATTTAGCAATTTCAAGAGTAAAAGAGTTATTTAAATGTGAATATGCTAATGTGCAAGCACATTCGGGTAGCCAAGCAAATATGGCTGCATATCGAGCTATTTTAAATCATGGTGATAGAGTATTAGGTATGAGTTTAAATAATGGGGGTCACTTGACTCATGGTTTAAGCATAAATTTTTCTGGTATTGATTATGAGTTTGCTGAATATGGTCTCGGGGAAGATGAGCAAATAGATTATGATCAACTTCAAAAGATTGCTTTAGAGTTTAAACCTAAGTTAATAGTTGCTGGAGCAAGTGCTTATTCTCGAATTATTGATTTTAAAAAGTTTAGAGATGTTGCTGATAGTGTTGGTGCTTATTTAATGGTAGATATGGCTCATATTGCCGGTTTGATTGCTGCAGGGGTCCATCCTTCACCAGTTGGATATGCAGATGTCATCACTTCAACAACCCATAAAACATTAAGGGGACCTAGAGGTGGAATTATTCTTACGAATAATAAAGCTATAGCTGATAAGATTAACAAAACGATATTTCCTGGAATTCAAGGGGGACCGTTAATGCATATTATTGCTGCTAAAGCAGTAAGTTTTAAAGAGGCTTTATCAGAAGATTTTGTTAATTATCAACATCAAGTTGTTAAAAATGCTAGAGCCTTATCTGATCGTTTGAAAGATTTAGGCTATCGTATAATAAGTAATGGTACCGATAACCATTTATTATTAGTTGATGTATCTGTTAAGGGTTTAACTGGTAAGTATGCTGAAGAAATTTTGGGGAAAGTTTTTATTACATGTAATAAAAATACAATCCCTAATGATAAACAAAAACCATTTATTACAAGTGGTTTAAGACTTGGAAGTGCAGCTGTAACAACAAGAGGTTTTAAAGAAGAAGAAATGAAACAAGTTGCTGAATTAATTCATGAAGCTTTAGAACATTACAACAATGAAGAGGTTTTAGATGAAGTAAGAAATAAGGTGATCTCTTTAAGTAGAAAGTTTCCTTTAAGTTACTAATAAACCATTGCAATTATAAGAATTTATAAGTATAATTAAAACATAGGTGTATATAAATGGAAACTTTAAAAATTGATTGTAATCAGACTAAGATGATTGCCCATCGTGGTCTTAGTGGATTAGAAAGAGAGAATACAGCAGCCAGTTTTATTGGGGCTGGTAATAAATCATATTATGGTATAGAATGTGATATTCACAAAACTCTTGATGGGAGTTATGTAGTAATCCATGATAGCGATACTTATAGGGTATCGGGTATTAAAAAAATCATCAAGGATTCTACACTTGAGGAACTTAAAAGCATATCTTTATATGATGTTGAAAGCAACAAACCTAAAGATTATTTAAGAATTCCTACGCTTGAAGAGTATTTAGAGATATGTAATAAATATGAAAAAATAGCTGTTGTTGAGTTTAAGTATGAATATAGTGAAGAAGAGATTAAAGAAGTAATTGAAATAGTTAATAAAAAACATTTTCTAAATTATACTATTTTTATTTCATTTAATTTAAAAACATTATTAACGTTAAGACATGTAAGTAGTTATGTGAATATTCAATATTTGGTTTCTGAATTTAGTGATGAAGTATTTGAAATTTGTAAAAAAAATCACTTTGATTTGAATATTCATCATCTAGCAGTTTCTCAGCTACTTGTTTCCCAACTTCATCAGCACAATATTAAAATTAATGTTTGGACTGTTAATAATCCGATTATAGCTTTAATGCTAATCAGTTGGGGTGTTGATTATATAACTACAGATTTATTGGAGTAATTATGAAGAAAA
>JBAYTC010000067.1:0-5911 GCA_041675825.1 Bacilli bacterium
CAAACTTACTTGATAACTCTTTTATTTCTTCTTCATTAATATATGATACTGATTCTTTAATTTTTGCAACTTTCTTAACAATAAACCTTTCTAGAAAGTTCATTTCTTCTAATTTAAATGCTCCACCTAAACAATATACTTTTTGCGCTTTATCATATAAAGCCTTCGGAAAGTTTGCTTTTATTTCTTCTTCCAGTTCATCTTTTTCTGCCATTGCACAAACAAAAAGCCCTAAATTCTTAGAAAGCAGTATTTCTTGATTATTCAAAATAAATTTTTTAAGATTCCTATTAAGCATACCCATATAAATCGAACCACCGATAATAACATTTTCGTAGTTACTTAAGTCTATTTTCGTATTCTTTTTAAGTTCGACTGAAACCACATTAGAATCCATCTTTTCTTCTAATAACAAAACGCATTTTTTTGTTGTTTGACGTTTTGTTGAAAAAATAATTATAGTTTTCATATTATTACACTCCTGATATAATTTAATATATATCATAAATATTATAACATAAAAAACAGATAAAATGAATAGTTCTATTAACTCTTACTAAATAATAAACAATTCTAAAAAGCCTGTTTTGTATATATAATTTCCTGTTGTAGTATTAATAACCCAAAATTTATTAGTTTTGTGGTATAATAAAAATGTATATATATAGGAGGGGAAAATGAATTATTTACACATATCTGATGAAGTCAAGAATGCACTTTATAATAACCAACCCATCGTAGCATTAGAGTCAACAATTATAGCACATGGTATGCCTTATCCACAAAATGTTGAAACTGCCCTGAAAGCAGAAAAAATTATTCGTGATCAAGGTTGTACTCCAGCTACAATTGCAATTATTAATGGGGTTTTAAAGGTCGGCTTGACCGAAGAAGAAATTAATTATCTTGGAAAACAAGGAAAAAAAGTTATGAAAGTATCTAGAAGAGATATTCCATATCTTATTACTAAAAAACTTGATGGTGCTACTACAGTTAGTGCGACTATGATTATTGCTAATATGGCAACTATCAAAGTATTTGCAACTGGTGGGATAGGTGGCGTCCATAGAAATGCTGAAAACACTTATGATATTAGTGCGGATTTAGAAGAATTATCTAAAACCAAAGTTGCAGTTGTTTGTGCTGGAGCAAAATCCATTCTTGATTTAAATAAAACTATGGAATACTTAGAAACAAAGGGAGTTAGTGTTATCGGTTATAAAACAGATTACCTACCTGCTTTTTACACTGAATCAAGTAATATTCCTGTTAGTCATAGGTTAGATACTGCTGAAGAAATTGGTGAATTTTTATACGCCAAGTGGAAAATCAATCTTGATGGTGGCGTGGTAATAGCTAATCCGATTCCTCATGAATTTTCAATAGATGAAAGTATTATTAATCATGCAATCGAAGTAGCTTTACAAAAAATGCAAGATAAGAATATTGTTGGTAAGGATGCAACTCCATTCTTGCTAGAGGAAATTGTTAAACTTACAAATGGGAAAAGTCTTATTAGTAATACTGAGTTAGTTTACAATAACTGTATATTAGCTTCACAAATAGCGAAAGCACTTGTTAATCAATGAAAACACTAGGTTTAATACTAGAACTTAACCCATTCCATAATGGACATGAATACTTCATAAAACAAGCAATAGAAAAAGTCAATCCGGATGTAACCATAGCAATCATATCTTCTAACTTCGCAATGAGGGGCGAACCCATGGTTATGGACAAATGGGAAAAATCAAAATTTTGCTTGTCCTATGGAATAGATATTGTCTTGGAATTACCATTCTTAGGTTCTGTTTCTAGTGCTGATTATTTTTGCTATAATTCAATAAAAACCTTAACTGATTTTCAGATTACTGATTTAGCTTTTGGGGTTGAACTTGAAAACATAGATAAGATAGTACAAATGAAGAATATTCTTAATAACAATGAATTTAATAATCTTGTTAAAAAGTATTTATCACTAGGGAATTCTTATAGTACTAGCAACCTAAAAGCTTTAAAAGAGTTTACTGATGATCAAGAAATTATCGACAATTTCTCGCTTCCAAACAATACTCTAGCAATAGGATACTTGAAATCACTTGATAAACTTAATAAAAATATTAATATCAATCTTATTAAAAGAATCAAGAATAATTATTACGATGAAGATATTACCGATAATAAGATTAATTCAGCAACTTCAATCCGAAATCTACTATCAAAAAACGAAGATATATCAAACTATGTACCAATACCAGGATATGTTTATCATAACCCTGATGATATGAACAAAAATATTCTAAGTTTATTGAGATATGTTTTTAGTGTAAAGGATATCCAAGAAATTGAGAATACTCTAGGTATGAATGAGGGAATTGAAAATAGAATTCTTAGTTTTATATATAAGTCTGATAGTTACGAAGACTTGATAACTAATATACAAACTAAGAGATATTCACTTAATAAAATTAGAAGATTATTACTACACACACTACTTAATATTACTAAAGAACATGAAAACAAATACCATTATTATCATAGAATACTTTCTATGAATAACAAAGGAAAAAAGTTTGTTTCATCATTACCAAATCATGTGAAAGAAGTAATCTTGACTACTTTTAAAAATCAAAATAATTATTTGGTGGATATTGAACTAAAAGCATCTAAATTATATGGATTATTAATTAATCAACCAAACATATATTTAAATGAGTTTAATGTCCCTTACATAGGAGAGAAATAAATGGAAACAAAAATTATACGTGAAAAAATAGAAAATCTAATTGATTTATCTACCGGGAAAACTCTTAAAGAATCTAAGGCAATTAAACATATAGGGATTGATGATGATAATAATAGAGTCATCTTACTTATATCATTAGGTGAATTAGGTGGAGAAGCGGAAAAAAAGCTACGCCATGAACTTGCTAAAATTCTAAAACTAGAACTAAAATTTAGTGGAGTTAAATTTTCTTTTGAAGAAAATCGAAAAATAATTAACAAAGATACTAAATTTATAATAATAAGCAGTGGTAAAGGTGGAGTTGGAAAATCAACTATAGCTGCTAATTTAGCAGTAGCATTAGTTAGAGCAAACAAAAAAGTAGGAATTGTTGATGCTGATATTTATAACCCATCAATACCAGATATAATGGAAATAGAAATAACAGCACCAGATGTTACAAGCAATGACAAAATTGTCCCATTTAGGAAGTGGGGAGTTGAGGTTATGTCTACAGAATTCTTTGCAGATCGCGGTAGACCAATAATGTGGCGCGGTTCTCAACTGAATTCATTAATTAATAACTACTTTACTCAAGTTGCTTGGGATAATAAACTTGATTTTATGATTATAGATGCCCCTAGTGGAACTGGAGACATTATGTTAGACCTCAAAAATATAGTTCCAAATGCGGAATATATATTAGTAACAGTCCCTCACAAACTATCTAGTCATATGGTTTCAAAAACTGGAGCTGGAGCAAAAGAATTAAACCATAATGTTATTGGTGTAGTTGAAAATATGGCATATTATAAAGAAGGAAACAAAGAAATCAATTTAATAGGTCAAAGTGTTGCTGAAGAAATTGCAGAGTTATTTGATACTGAAGTGTTATCAAAGATTCCTTTTGCGAAACCAGAAAAACATTTTGCTATATTTGAAGAAACAGAGCCAGTTGGAAAAATATTTAAAGATCTTGCTGACTTCTTAATCATTAGATAATAAAAACCGTATTCAAACAGAATACGGTTTTTTATTATCTATTTTTCGCAATCGCAATCTTCATCACAATCACATTCGCCATCATGACAATGACATTCATGTTCTTCATCATCAGTATCAAAAGCATTTAATGTTTCTTCAATTAATTGCCATTCTTCTTCTGATTCAATATCGTTTAATTCCCCAACAGTTCCATCTTCTAGAGGAACATATGAAGCTGCAAGAACTTCAATTTCTTCTGCTTCTTCATCTCCTACTGGATAGAATAAAACATAACTCTTATTAAATTCTTCGGAATCAAATGTGAATAAGATTTCGCAAAGAACTTCATTACCTTCTTCATCAATATAAACTAATCTGTTATCATTTTCCATAATTATTCTCCTTCTATCATTAATATTTTGGAACTGAATCTAAGTATGTTTGAAGAATAATGCTTGCTGCTAGTTTATCTACATTTGCTTTTCTTTTGTTTCGGCTCATATCTGCTTTAATCATGGTGTTATTAGCAATTCTAGATGTTAAACGTTCATCAATCATTATAACTTCAATATTTAATTCTTTTTCTAAGAGTTCTTTAAAATCCAAACAATACTGAGCTTGGAATCCAATTGAACCATCCATATTTTTAGGTAACCCTAAAACTATTTTTTGTGCAGCATGTTCTGCTACCACCATTTTAACACATTCAAGTGCATCTTGCAAACTATTTGTGATTAATTTGAAAGTTCCAACTGGTGATGCAATTATACCCATGTAATCACTAACTGCGACTCCTAATGTTTTACTTCCTAAATCTAATCCGATTATTTTCATAACTTACTTTTTACCTCTTTAAGGACTTCACCAAGAGCAAATTCCACTTTAGTAATATCCTTACCACCAGCCTGTGCAAAATCACTTCTTCCACCACCATTACCGTTTGTAGAAACAGCAGCCAGTTTTACAAGATTTCCCGCATGCAGTTGATTTAGTTTATTCTTGCATAAAAACACAACTTTGTCACTAACTATTGCTATAAATATTAAACTATCTTTAAGGTGATCACTTAATCTATCAAGTAAATCTTTAGCAGCATCAATATTAACATTTTCTTCTTTGATAATTAGAATCTTATTACCATTAATTTCTATTACTTCCTTTAAGTAACTAGAAATATCCATAGAATTCTTTTCAAGAATTAATTTATTTAAAGTTTTTTCTAATTCTTTAGAATCCTGTCTTAGTATCTCTAATTCCTCACGACGATTGATGATACTTTGATATGATTCTACTAAATCACTTAATTCTAAGTCATTATATTCTAGTTTAATGTCATTTTTATTAGCATCAATAATCAAATTATTGATTTTTTCTTTAGTATTATTAATTTCTTTATTGATGTTTTCTAGAGTATGACCCATCTCTTCAATAATATTATCACTTGTTGAGGCTTCGATACGATAAATACCGGAACCCTTAGTCTCAATCGATAAAATAGCAAACTTTTCAATGTCCTTGGTATTATGAACATGAGTTCCACCACATAGTTCTTTACTAAAGTCCATGTCGATTACTCTAACAACATCTCCATATTTCTCACCAAAAACAGCTTGAACATTTAATTTCTTAGCTTCTGTAATAGGCATTTCTTTAATATCAACAACATTCCCATTCTTTATCTCTTTATTAACTAAATCTTCAATTTTTAATAATTCTTCATTTGTTAATGGACTAAAATTATTAAAGTCAAATCTTAAAAATGAATTACCAACAAATGACCCTTGCTGAACTACATGCTGCCCAATAACTTTACGTAAAGCCTCGTTTAATAGATGGGTTGCAGAGTGATTTTTCATAACATCTGATCTAAATTTTTCATCAACTGATAATAACACTTTATCCCCAACTGAAATTGTATCACTATTCATGTTAACAATTGACCCATGCTGAGCATTTGGAAGTTTTATCGTGTTTGTAACTGCAAAGTTCTTATTACCAATACTTAAACTTCCGATATCGCCTACTTGTCCACCACTTTCAGCGTAAAATGGTGATTTATCAAAAACTAATAGTAATTCGCCATCACCTGAAGAAACTTTTTTTCCATCTTTAAAAACTCCAATAACACGACTAAGGCTCTCTAATTCAGTATATCCGATAAAAATATCTTCTTCTTTAAACTTCAACATATCTTCATTTTGA
>JBAYTC010000068.1:0-5899 GCA_041675825.1 Bacilli bacterium
ACTCAAAACTATCTACCCCCATTATAAATAGGGAGCTTAGAAGATAATAGATAATCATCGCCTCTTCATAATTGTCCGAGGTAATTAAGACAGTCAACCTTGACTCAAAAACCCTGTTCAGTGACTCTCCTTCAAAATCAAACCCCAGCCCTTGGTCAACCGACCCTGGACTATCAGCCGAAACCACAATGTGGACTGTAGGTAAATGGGCACGTTTCTGGTTAAAGTACTTAAATACTTCCAGTTTCCTGCTCTTATCCTGGGTGGGAAGCACAATGGCTCTTACCTGATCATAATAATCGTACCCCCCAATGCTCTGTCCTCCAAACATTTTATATAAAATCGTATCTTGGTCATTGACTTTGGTGGCATAGTTATTCCTCACAAGATTAAGAAGTCCTTGGGTCAATTTCAGTAACTGTATTTCAGGTATCACAAGTGCCATTAGAACCCCATTTCTTTAAGAAAATTATCCCTTGATCTAAGAACTATTGAATTCACTTCCATACGAGTTAATGCCTTCCCCAGAAAATCCCTTGCAATAAATCCCTTATGTATCCAAGAATCTGGATCAGATTTATCAGAAACCCTCCTGAATGTAACATAATGAGAATGTTGATTCTTAGGTGACCGAACCATCCCCTCCCACAGCGTTGATTTATGAGTGTAAGTATCCCAAACCTTTGTTGCAGTTTCAATACGCTGCCTCTTGCCTAAGACCCCTTGGTACCTACTAGGTAGTTCACTAGCAGCTACCCCTCTTCTCTCCGTTATGCCCTTTACTATCTTATGAATATCCGCTGGAATCTTTGGAGTTGACTCTTCAACCGTATCTGGGGTGTACCACTTATAGGGAATGGTCAAATACCAGCCCCCATCTGCAGTACGGGTTTTCTTAGTAGATTTTTCAAACCCAGACTTCATATCAAATGGACTAGCTCCCTTCTCCAACATATTAGGCAACTTACCATGTAGCCCTACAATAACTGCATTCTCCCCATCCTTCAGGGTGTAGATAGAGTTTATATACTCATTTCGGGTTGAACCTAATTGCTTTGCCTCCTCTTTCCATAACTCCACTGCCCTAACTGCTAAAGCATTAAGAGTGTTAACCACCAAGGGTCTGACTTCTTGAGTTGTGAAATCAAACTTCTTAGCAAAATCCGATACGTCTATTTTAATAGGTATCATCTGTTAGTAAGAGTTATCTATTATAGAATCCCCTATGAAATTAGGTCTATCAAAAATATCTAAAGCCCTGCGTGCCACCCCAGAAACTGGAAGACGAATCTGCTCTTTTGACCCCCTATCATTCAGTATAGAAGAGTTACGAATATCATGATTCATATCAACCACATAGTACTGCGGATTGCATTTGTACCTTATTGATACCATTTTAACTTCATTCTCCTGTAGAGTAATATTAGGGAAGATAATCTTATACCCCCCTACAGAGAATTGAAATTCTTCCGGTGGTAATCGATTTAATGCCTGGTCCGACTGGATGAATGTAAAAATTTCCATAACCTCAACCAGCTTATAAGTGACAAAACAGAACACAACTCCTGTACTGCTTACTTGAAGAGGCATGATTTCAGACTCATAGTTATCTGAATCTATCAGGGTGATTCTGTCCATAAACGTAATCCTATCCTCGCTTCTGGCAGTCACCGCAATCATCCCCACCAAATCCTTAGTCCACTGTAAATACTTGTTGCTGTAATTTATAGAAGTAAGAACCATCTTAGTCCTTATGGCATTAAACAGAACCCAGCCTGTCCCACGGCAATTCTGGCAATCAGAAAGTGGAGAATGCTGTGTCCCTCGGCATGGGCACATAGCGGACTTCTCCCACATAACTCGATACCCTTTATTCTCTATAAGAGCGTCAAACTCAGGCTTTATAAAGTCTACTGAAGGTCTCCCAATAGTAGAAGGAGGTGTGCTATTTCTTACCAGTTTAGTCATTATAATGCAGCAAAATTAAGCCCCCTGACATTATTCTTTATCTTAGCCAGAGTCTCTTTGATTTCCTTTATGTAGTTTATAATTCTTGCAGAGAAGGCTGAGTTCTCAGCACTATTAGTGGTGCCTATACTTTGACTCAACCCATCTATACTGAGTGAGTAATTCGCCACAGCAGCCGTCCCTAGAACAATATCACCAAGTACATTAAAAATCCCAATTGAGGCAAGTTTACCTACTATATTCAGAACATCCATAGGCATGTCGGCAAACCCTGTAGTGTATTGTATTGTCCAATAATTAGGGATATTCCTAAAAGATCTTAATCCAATCTGGGCAGAAAGCCCTGCAAGTATGACATCGGCATTACCTTCTGTTACTCCTCTAGAAACTGGAACTACATAAATATTTCTTTCCTTATAAACGTCAGAATTCTTCTTCACTGAGAGCCAGCTGCTCGGATAAACAATCTGCTCCAGTTCATTTAACATCCCCACCAGACAAAGTGCCTTCTCCACAGGGTAAGATGTTGGGATTATAGGGAACCCATTTGAATAGTCATCATGAAAATACCCCTTTGATTCTTCTACAAAGGTTGGAAATAGTTTTATCCCCAAGAACCTTTCAATCTCTTGTTGTGCTGCTTCAATGTAATAACGGTAAACCCCCAGATCCATCTTAGTCCCATCTGTACTTCTAGTATTAATACCGTAGAAATATAGAATAGCCATCTCTTCAGCGGAGATGGCTAAGTTTCCATTCTTCTTATACCGTATCTTAAACGTTTGAGTTGGCATTGACTGTCTTATCAATTAACATGATTACCAGGTCAACTTTACTTAAATTATTATACTCCCCTTCGGGGATTTTTAAGCTCTTGGCCATGCCCTTGAGAATATCAGCATTGGAAGTTACAAGGACTTTAATGCCCTCTAAATCTTCCTGAGATAGCTTAACAGAAGCCCCCCCACCCGATTCAACTTGAGACTTGAATTTCTCTAACTCTTCAACAACCTTATCATACTCTTGTTGAGAAACTTTCTTCAGATTGGGGTTGTCTTCTAGAATCTCTTCACACTTCTTCCTCCACTCCTCTTTCTGGCTTGCTTGATCTTCCAACTGCTTTTCAAAAGAAAGTTTCTGATCCTTTATGGTCTTGTCTCTCTCTTGGATTGAAATCTGGAGATCCTTTATCACCTTTATGTACTTCTCCGACTCCTTCTCCTGTTCAACAGTCTTAGGAACCTCTTTAGAAAAAAGCATATCCGGATAATCCTTTAGCAGTCCCTGCGCTACTGATGCCTCCAATTCGGCTGCACCCTCGTTATCAAACTTTGCAATTCTTTGATCTGAAAAAGCAACTTCAATCCCTTTCCAGGCTCCTATATTGGTGAATATTTTCATCTCTTCAAATTTTTAAGTTAACAAGCGGGGGGCTGCTGCCCCCTGCTTTATTTATTCACTTAGGATGGGAAAGTTCTGCCGATGTTTACAATACGGCTAATCTTTTTCCCTGCAAAAAGAACAGGTACAAGGTAAGCCAAAATCATAAACTTATAGGCGGGGCTAGTAATAGCCAAATCCATCTTCATAAGAGGAGCAAGCTGTTTAACTGCCCAAACATCCGTGCTGTTCTCTAGAACAATCGCTGAATGGGTATTAGGCAGAACCCTGTTACGATCCCTTACCAAGCCCTCTGTTCCACCATCAAAACCTGCAGACTTCTGAGCAACAGAAACTGTCATAATGGGATAGAAATCAGCAGTATTGTAAGGAGAAGCGTTCTTCTCTGTGCGATAAATCACAAATGACTCAGCTGCGTAAGCCCCGTCAGTTTGTGCAAACTTCAAATCCACTGACTCAGTAGCTTGAACAGCCTGAGGGATAGTGTTAAGAAGCTCCATTGCAGATTCACCATAACGATTCTTGGCAGTAACTGCATAGAAGTAACTTCCAGCCCCATCTCCAAACTTGGTTGATGTATCAGTAATTACTCCAACAGGTGTAGATCCATCCTTAGTAGGCTTAGCGGGCGATTTAGCAGAAGTGGCAGCAGCATTGTATAACTTCTTAGTCTTACGATCAAAGAAGATATCAGAAACTGCATTAACCCTTCCAAACTGAGTCTGGATATCGTTAACACTCTGCCCCATAGTTGCGCCAACTACTGCCCCAGGAGACCCAACAAAGATATTCTTGGATTCATGGAAGTTGGTTGCATAGTCCGAAAGAACTTGAGGGTTAGTGATAATATCACTAATCATACCAAAGTTGTCATTAACAACTGAATGAGCTGCATTCTCCACATGCTTATCTAAAAGGACACTTCCACGAGCATCAACAACTGAAGAATCTTGGTAATAGGCATCCAAATTAGAAGCAACTGCTGAATAGTGCTGCTTGAATATACCATCAAACTCGTTAGACACCATTGCAGAATCTGCAGTGGGGAGTGAACGGTTGATAGAACGCAGTAGGAATTGGGTCTTGTTCTGGATTTCTTGGGCAAGAATATCTCCAACTCCAGAACCAAGGCGAACCAAGGTAGCAGGATGAGTTACCTCTCCTGAAATACCCATGTACTTCACCAAAGCAGCTTGCCTACGATAGATCGAATCAGAGAACTCAGGAGTTTCTCCTTCACTGTTGAAAACCCCAGTCTCAAGACCGTAATCCACCAACTGGTTAAATTCTTCTACAGTGTTGTAGGCTTTCTGTTTAGGGATCATCTTCCAAAGGACAATGTGCTTGTCCCTGTTAGTAAGAATCTTCAAAACAGGGTCAAGAGACTCTGCCTTCAAAGCAGAACCACTGGTACTCTGCCCTGCGAGATCTCGCCCAGTCTGATGGGTTGCAGATATGGCTTTCACCAAATCATGCAATTTATTCGCAGTCTCAAAACCTGGTAATGCCCCAGTCTCCAAACTCGAATAGTTATACAGATCAATATTCATAATAGAATAATTGTAAATAAGTCACAAACGTTGCCTAAAAACACAAACAAATCTCTAAATATAGTCCGTCTGTGAATACCTTACTTTGTCAAGCGGAAGCCCTTTTTAAACATATCCTGAGCCACTTCATTCGCAGGGGAAACTCCAGCAGAATTAAGCCTCATGAGAGAGTCTTCGTAAGAAGTTTTCAAAGCACTTTCTCCCATTCCGTCTATGATGTCACCCATTGCTTTTTCAATCAACTGGCGATCATTAGATACGGAAAGGGTCAATCTCTGATCTTCCCCCAGAATTTCTTCACCTGAAAGAGACTTCTCAATAACAGAACTCATCTTCATTGCACGTGGACCCATAGGCTGGCTGCCTAATTCTTCAATTCTGCTCTCAAGAGACTTATTAATATCCCTAAGTTCGCCCACACTCTCAGTAAGAGATTCTATAGTACTGATAGCTTTTTCAAACCTTTCAGAAAGGTCATCGAACTTAGTGTCCCTCTGGGGAGCCAATCGAGCAACTTCAAGAGCTTTCTTGAGAACATCATTCTCTTTCTTGTACTTCTCAATCTTCTCTTCGTCCTCGTCAGGATCTTTATCGGGCTTAGTTTCTGGATCCAGTTCATCTTTAACTGCCTTTAGGATATCAGCCATTTGGGCATCATCATACCCCAATTCCTTCAAGGTCTTCTCTAACTCAGGTCTTTTCATGATATTTGTAATTTTAACAGATTTCAAATCTTCCCTTAAAAATAATAACTTTTTATTTTCTGCCCCCAGTCAAATACTGGAAAGTTTTCTCCTTAAATTCAACCAATGACTCTTCTCTTAACCTACCCGCCTCAACTGCCTTCTTGATCTTACTCCCGCAAGCCTTCAGCACCTTTAAATCTTCATCCAGTGATTCTTTCATTAAGGGAGCTATACTCTGTGTTGTAGTTGCCTTTGAAATTTTCACTGTAAAGTCTTTCTCAATTTGAATACGAA
>JBAYTC010000069.1:0-5891 GCA_041675825.1 Bacilli bacterium
GGAGCAATCGCCTCATTAGTATGTAATTATCGAGATTTAAAAGGTTTATTGCTATGGTCTCCAGCTGGAGATCTTGGCAAGAATTTAAGAAAAAGATTTGATAATGCCCCTAAAATGGAAAATAATAATGTATATATGCCTGGGTTTGAACTTAGTGAAAATTTAGTTAATACGATGGGCAAGTATGATTTTTACCTAGAGGCGCCTAAATTTAAAAACCCAGTATATATTATTCATGGTATGAGTGATAAAGCAGTAGATTACTTACGCGGTATTGAGTATGCAGTTAAGTTTCCTAATGCAAACATTCATTTAATTGATAAAGCTGGGCATGGATATGATGATTTTAACTCTGCAAATGAGCTTTTAACCAAATCGATTAATTTTTTAAAAAACCTTTAAATTTTTATACTTTTGTGTTATAATATCGTTTGTGTTAATGATTATTTGTAAGAAAGGAGAGCACTAACAAGAATAAATCTTGCTAGTCATAAAATGCTAAATGAATATAGTAACTTGTATCAAACAAGTTCCTGCTTCTTCGGACGTGCAAGTTGATCCAGTAACAGGGGTTTTAATAAGAGATGGTAATAATACCAAAATGAACCCTTATGATCTATACGGAATTGAAACCGCTTTACGTATTAAAGAATTTAATAACGCCAAGGTTTCAACAATTACTATGGGTCCTCCTTCAGCAAAACAAGTATTAAATGAGTCTTTATGGATGGGTTGTGACGAAGCAACATTAATTACTGATCGTAAATTTGCTGGAGCAGATGTTGTTTCAACTGCATATACCTTGTCCCAAGGAATATTAAAGCAAGGACAGTTTGATTTGATAATATGTGGAAAACAGACTACAGATGGTGATACTGCACAAGTAGGACCAGAAATAGCTGAATATTTGAAAATCCCACATATTGCTTATGTAGATAATATTATTGAAATTAAAGAAAAATCAATTGTAGTGTCTGTTAGTATGGATAAAACAATTGAGGTTTGGGAAGTTAATTTCCCGTGCTTAATTACTGTTGAAAAAGGTATTTATACACCAAGACTACCTTCATATAAACGTAGTATTAAGTTTAAAGATTATGTAATTAAAGAACTTACATTAAAAGACATGAATGATGTTGATGAAAGTCATTATGGCTTAAAGGGTTCTCCAACACAAGTTGAGAGAATGTTCCCGCCTTCAAAGAATAACGAAAAGGTTATTTGGGAAGGTAAAGACCTTTCTAAAAAAATGTTTGAGAAATTACAAGACTTGAAACTTTTATAGGAGGACAAAATGGGAAGACTTAAAATTAATCATGATAAATTAGATAAAGAAAAAATAGAACAGTTAATTAAGATATGTCCGTTTAATGCATTTGAATATAATGGTCAATTAGAAATAAACTCTGGTTGTAAACTATGTAAGATATGTGTTAAAAGGGGACCTGCAGGATGTGTTGAGTTTGTTGAAGATGAAATTGTTGAGGCAATTGATAAAAGCAAATATGTTGGCTTGGCAGTATTTATTGAACATGATGGGGAAGAAATTCATCCTGTCAGCTTTGAATTGATTGGTAAAGCTAAGGAATTAGCGGCTACTATAAAACATCCGGTTTATGCAGTTTTAATTAGTGATGATACGAAGAAATACGAAAAAGAGATTCTGTCTTTTGGTGTTGATAAATTGTATGCTTATGAAGATAAGTCATTAAAACATTTCAATGTAGAGACTTATGCTGAGTGTATGGAAGATTTCATAAAAAAAGTTTCTCCATCCGTAGTTTTATATGGAGGAACAACTACAGGAAGAAGTTTCGCACCTCGTGTTGCAGCACACTTTAGAACTGGGTTAACAGCCGATTGTACAATTTTAGGTATGAAGGAAAACACCGATTTAATTCAAAATCGACCAGCATTTGGTGGAAATATTATGGCAAGTATTGTTTGCCCGAATAATCGTCCGCAAATGGCAACTGTAAGATATAAAATTTTTAAAATGCCTGAAAAAGTTACACCACATGGTGAAACTATAAATATGAAAATTGATTTTGAATTATCTAGTAATTCAAAATTATTAGAGATTAGAAAAAAAGAAAGCGTTGTTGATATTAGCGAAGCAGAAGTGTTAGTTGCAATTGGAAGATGCTTTAAAACTGCTGAAGATATTAATTTAGCAAGAGAATTGGCTGAACTTTTAGGTGGTCAATTAGCAGTAACAAGACCGTTGGTTGAAGCAGGTTTAGCTGATAGTAAAAAACAAATTGGGTTAAGTGGTAGAACTGTCGCTCCTAAACTACTTATTAATTTAGGTATAAGTGGCGCTGTTCAGTATACAGCCGGTATGACTGGTTCTGAAGTTGTTTTTTCCGTTAACAAAGATAAAAACGCTGCTATTTTTGATGTGTCTCACTATGGACTTGTCGGGGATGTTTTTGATGTTCTTAAAGGTATAATCAAAGATATCAAAGAATTAAGAGGTATTGTTTAATGTATAAAAAAGTAGATAAACTTGATATTGATTATTTCAAATCGATATTTGGTGAAGATAGAGTATTAGTTGGAGATGATATTAATGAAGATTATTTCCATGATGAAATTCCAACAATAAAAGGCATTCCAGATGTTGTAATCAAAGTTACTTCAACTAGCAGTATTTCAAAAGTTATGAAATATGCTAATGAACATCTAATACCTGTTGTTGTTCGTGGATCAGGAACTGGTCTTGTTGGTGCTTGTGTAGCTACAAGTGGAGGAATACTACTTGATACTACAAGTATGAATAAGATTCTTAACTTAGACGAGAATAATTTAGTTTTAGAAGTAGAGCCTGGTGTATTACTGATGGATATTTATGAGTATGTTGAACCTAAGGGTTTATTCTATGCCCCAGATCCAGGTGAGAAAACAGCAACAATTGGTGGAAATGTATCTACTAATGCTGGAGGAATGAGAGCCATTAAATATGGTGTGACTCGTGATTGGGTTGTTGCAATGGAAGTCGTATTACCTAATGGAGAAATAACTAGATTTGGTAGAGTGGTTGCGAAGAATTCTACTGGATATAGTTTAAAAGATTTGGTAATTGGTTCTGAAGGGACATTATGTGTAATTACTAAGTTGTATTTAAAATTGGTTCCAAAACCAGAAAAAACAACTAGTTTATTAGTTCCTTTTGAAAAGGCTGAAGATGCAATCAAATCAGTCCCAGTAATTTTAAGATCAAAGCTATCTCCTACTGCTGTTGAATATTTTGATCGTCCTACAATAAGTTTTTCAGAAAACTATCTTGGGAAAAAATTTCCTGATAGAAAATATGATGCTTTCATCTTATTAACATTTGATGGTATGGATGATGCGGAAGTTCAAGCTAAGTGTGATAACGCGGCTAATCTATGTTTAGACGAACTTGGAGCTTTAGATGTATTAATTGTTGATACTGAAGAGCGAAAAGAAGATGTTTGGAAAGCACGTGGTGCGTTCCTTGAGGCTATTAAAGCTTCAACAACCGAGATGGATGAATGTGATGTGGTTGTACCGCGTGACAGGATTGCTGATTACATAAGGTTCACTCATGAATTAAGTGAAAAATACAATGTAAGAATTCCTTCTTTTGGTCATGCCGGTGATGGTAATTTACATATTTACATTTGTAGGGATGATTTAGATTGTGATAGTTGGACAAAATTATTAGATGAAGTATTTAATGAAATGTATCAAAAAGCTGATGAAATGGGCGGTCTAGTTTCTGGTGAGCATGGAATTGGATTTGCTAAAAAGAAATACATGGAACAGCTTTTAGGGGATACACAAATCGAGATAATGAGGGGTATTAAGAAGTCATTTGATCCAAATAACATATTAAACCCTGGTAAAGTAATCTAAAAAAAGTATGAATATAAAACATCGCTACAAATTGTTATCATTTTAATAATATGATTTTGTTAGTTTGTTTGTGTTATGTTAAAAAATGAGATTTTTTTGTAAACGTTTTATATTTTAGTTGACTTTTTTTTGGAAATAGTTTAAAATATAGGTAGATTTAATTCTTAAATCTAATTTAAAAATAATAATGTTGAAAAAAAATAAGGAGGTTTCAATGTTAACTAAAACTAAAAAATGGTTATCAGTATTTGCTCTAGCCATAGTTGCAGTTCTGCTAGTAGGTTGTAAAAAAACTGAGGTAGTAGAAGAGCCTGTTAACCCAACAGCGATTGAAATATCTATGGACGCGTATGTAGGCGAAGAAGAAGGTGTATTGGTTGGCGGAGAAGAAATGCTTTTAAGCATTATTCCTACTCCTGCGAATGGAATTAAAACCGTTACATGGACATCTGCTGATCCTACTATTGCTACTGTAAATGACCAAGGTCATGTTACAGGTCTAAAAGGCGGAAGAGTTATGATTAAAGCTGTTTCTACTGTTGATGCTAATATTTTTCATGAAGTAGAAATTATGGTTTATGAAAGTTTTAATAAATCTGAAGTTCTTGTTAATGCAATGAACGAAATTAAAAATAAAATGCCTAAATTTGTAAATGATGATTTCCAATTACCTTCAGTTACTAACACATTAGTAACAGTAGAGTATTTTGATGGTGCAAACTTCAGGCATACAAATAATGTTTATAAATATAATTATACTTTTGATGTTATGGAACTAGTCAATGTTAAGCTTTCATATGAAGGTCAAAAACTTGATTTTTCAACAGTAATTAACGTTGTTGAAGATTTAGAAAATAATGAATTTACTGCAATTGAAGCAGCAAGCGATTTGTTAGACGAATTCTTTGCTGATTACAAAAAAAATAAAGTTGCTGCTGATATCGAATTACCAAGTACATTTACAATTGGTGAAGGCGAAGAAGCTTTTGTTGTTAATGTGACATGGGAAAGTACTAATACAAATGTATTTTCTAGTGCGGGTGTATATAGCCGACCTAATGATGACACTAAATTCCAATTAGAAGGATATTTAGTTGCTGAAAATGTTAGTAAAGTTGTTCGTCATGATCTAGTTTCTACTGGATACACTCAAGAAGAAAAAGTTGCATATATCACAGAAAACACTTTACCAACTTTAACTGAAATTAAGAGTCAAAATATCACACTTCCAGCTATGGAATTTAGATTTGGCGCTAGAATTGAATGGACTTCAAGTGATGAAGAAGTTTTAACTTCTCTTGGAAAGATGAATCCTTTCTTAGCTGAAGAATCTACAATTACATTAACTGCAAAAATTATTTATGCAGGAACAACTGGTCCTGAATTTGCATTCGAAGAAGAAGTAACTATGGAATTATTAGTAAAACCTTCTGAAACAGATTTAGAAAGAGCAGTTTTAGATTTAAGCAATAGAATCGATTCAGATAAATTAGTTCCAACTTACTTCCCATACGGGGCAGCTGGTAGAGATACAAATGCGTTAACACTTCCTGCAAAAGTTGGCGGAACTAGCGAATATGCTGATGCTGACATTGTTTGGACTTCAAGTGAAGCAGGATTATTTGATGCAAATTGGACATTATTAAAACAATATCTAAGATATCATACAGTTATATTAACATTCTCTGTAACTAGTGGTGAAGAAACTGTTACTGGAGAACATTTAATGAATGTTGGTGTTGCTGAAATGGCTAATACAGTTTACATTGGTGGACGTTTCTCAGCTACTAATATGGGACCAACTGCACCAACAGATGGTGTTCATACTATAAGTGCATTTGACAATGGACCAGATGGTAATGTTGCTACAACATTTACATATGGTAAATGGAATGGTTTAACATTCTATGTTGATGTTGAAAATGCATCTGGTATTTCTACTAGATATCAATATTTTGCATCTACAAGATATACATGGGTTCTTAAAGAAGGCGGAGATAATGGCGTTA
>JBAYTC010000070.1:0-5867 GCA_041675825.1 Bacilli bacterium
ATCTAGCACATCCCATATTTTCTTTTCATCTTCTTCTAGTCCTAGTGTTATATTCTCTCTAATTGTATAACTTAATATATTAATTTCTTGAAATACAACGGAAAACATTTTATAATACTCAAATTTATCAAAGTCTTTTATGTTTATCCCATTAATTAATATCTCTCCGCTTGTCGGTTCAAATAATCCTAGTATCAACTTAACCAATGTAGTTTTCCCTGCTCCATTTATCCCAACAATTGCAAGTTTTTGTCTTTTAGGAATCAATAAATTTAGATTTTGAAATATCCAATTGTCGGTATTTGGATACTTAAAGCTGACATTTTTAAATTCTATTTCTAAAGTATCATCCATAATTCTAGATAAAGAACCACCATTATCTAAAGACATGTCTTCCATAAACTTAAAATAATCATTAATATACATTCCTTCTCCAATAATTATCGATGTATTATTTGCTGTTAATTTAACAGCTTCAGCTAGAGAAATACTAGCCACTAAATACATAGAAAAGTCAGCAATAGATAGTCCATTAATTACTTTAGATATCAATATATAATAAAGTACAAAATCTGATATTAGTAGAAAAAATAAATCAATAAACCCTAAAAAATATTCTTTATTTTTAATTTTCTTAAATACATTTATATATGAAATGATTTCTTTGGTGTAATTAGACTTAATTTTCTCCTGAAAATTATACATTCTGATATCTTTACCATAACTAAAGTCATGAGTCATATCTTGAAAATATCTAAGTTTTCTAGAAGCATGATTTAATTCATTTTTGTGTTCATATCTAAATTTTTTTACTGCTAGACTTAGCACCATACTAATTGAGACACTAAGAATAATTGCTAATAATACCAAAAAACTTAGTTGGCTAATTATAATTATATACATTATAATAGTTGCAAATCTAGCAAACAAGGTGAATATTGTTTTCATCACCATCTCAAAGCCGTTATTATTGCCACTACAAGATTCTATTGCATCTTCATGTGTGTCTAAAAATTTTGGGTCTTCACAATATTTATAATCTAACATACTTAATCTTCTAAATAGTTTTGCAAGATAATCTATTCTAATCAACATTAGTCGTGGATTGGCATTACTATGAATGACTTTTTCTAAAAATCCAAAAATTGTGACCAGTCCAGTAAATATTAAAATTATTTTAATTGATTCATTCAAGCTTGGGGTTGTACTTGTTATTTCGGTTATTAAAAATTTTGGTAAATATACAGAAAATATTGGTAGCAACCCTGAAAAAAACGTGTATGAAATTACTAATAATAATATTAATTTGTCTTTCTTGTAAACTTCCTTAATCAATCGATTTAATGTTTTAAAAATAGGATATTTTTTTACCATAATAAATTTCTTCCTAGCATATCTAATAATTCTTTAATTCTATTCTCATTTAATTTATAAAAAACTCGCTTCTTGTCCTCTTTATTCATGTATACATCTATTAGATTGGCATTAAGCAACAATTCAACATGATGAATTAATGTTGGGGTTGTGAGTTGTAACTCTTTTGATAATTCTTGAACAAACATATGTTTAACTTTTAATAAATTCAATATTTTCATTCTTGTTTGATCACTAATTAATTTAAGAAACTCCATAATTTTTGCTTCATCAATTTGGTTTCTTTCTTTTGCATCTATAATATCAAAGAGTAAATAGCCAACATATGCATATGTTACATCATTTTCTTTAAATAGTGTTGCCTGGTTAGATAAAACTACACAGGTTATAACCTCCAAGTCTGGTTCATTAAAAAAATCTAATTGATAATTATATCCTAAATTAATAGCACTATTTTTTTGAAGAATATTCATTGAATTATCTAAATCATTATCTATTAAAAACAGATTTCTTTGAATAGTCTCTATAATGGTTTTTGAATAGTTGATAATTTCATTGTATATTCTTTCTCCATCAATATAAAAATTGATCATATGCATTTTTATATCATCTTCAATTTCAAGTTTGTTAATGAAATTTATAAAACTTTTTATGTCTTGAAAATTAGTTTCTTCATCAAGAAAATCATTATAGAAATTGATAAAATATCTGTTTAATACATTTTTAAAGTTTTTATTTTTAGAAGTCGAATAAAATATATGAAAATGTATTATAAACGGACCTTGAAAAATAAAGTTTTTAAAATAGGATTTAAGTTCGAAAATATTATCTGTTAAGTCGAAATTTATACTTTCAATAAATTTCTTGTAATTAACAAATTTTTGATAACTTTTATCATATACATCAACACTTTTTAATATTTCATCTAGCAAATTATTTTTTTCAAATAATTTCAAATAAATAATACTCAATGCTTCTAATTCATAGTTTAATTGCCTTTGGACTTTCATTTATTGATCACCTCATATCATTTATTATATAATAATATTAGATAGCTGTCAAGTATTTTTTATTTTGACGTCTAATATAATAAAAGTTAATATTGATAACAGTATATTTTTGAAATTCTATGTTAATTTTAGGCGATATATGGTATAATTATATTAGTATAAATAATTCAAGGAGGGTAATAATGAACGAAGAATTAGTAAAAGTTCGTGGACTAATCAAATTTTACAATACCATCCCAGCTTTAAAAGGAATTAATTTAGACCTTCCCAAAGGAAAAATTATAGGATTATTAGGGCCAAACGGATGTGGAAAAACTACTTTTTTAAAAATACTTTCAAATCTTTTAAACAATTATCAGGGAGAAGTTTTAATCAATGGGCAAAAGCCTGGTGAATACACTAAATCAATTATATCTTATTTGCCTGATAGAAATTACTTATCTGATAATTGGACTGGTAAATATGCCATTCAATATTTCTCAGACTTTTACCCGGATTTCGATCCACAAAAAGCAGTGCATTTGTTTAAATTATTAAAACTAGACTTAAATACAAGATTTAAATTTTTTTCTAAAGGTAATAAAGAAAAAATGCAACTGATATTAGTATTATCAAGAAATGCAAAATTGTATTTATTTGATGAACCTATTGCCGGTGTTGATCCTGCTGCTAGAGATTTAATATTTGATTTGATATTAAAAAATTATAATAAAGATGCTACAGTAATAATTTCTACACATTTAGTTTATGATGTTGAAAAAATATTAGATTACGCAATTTTTATGAGCTATGGAGAAATACTAAGATATGATACAATAGAAAATTTAGTATCAACTAATAACAAAACTCTTGAAGAACTCTTTAAGGAGGATTTTAAATGTTTTCAAAGTTATTAAAACATGAATTTAAAAATACATACAAAGAGACATTGTTTGTAAGTAGTGGTATAATGATAGTGTCTTTACTAATATCCGTTTTATTTAAAACTGGTTTTATACGTATTGCGTCTTTTCTTCTTCTTTCTCTTGTTGCTTTGTATATAATGGCGGGTGCAGTAATAATAATAAATATTGTTAAGTCATTTCATACAAAAATGTTCACTGATGAAGGTTATCTTACAATGACACTTCCAGTGTCCGTTGATGGTTTGCTATTATCTAAAATAATTGTAAATCTTGTTTGGATACTTGCAACCGGGATTGTATTCATTCTAAGCTTAGGATTAACTATAAACACTATATTGGGTGGTAATGAATTATTCATATTTAAAGGTATTATTACAGTTATAAGAGATAATCCTGCCGGTTCAATCATATATATAATTTATTTTGCCATTTCATTATTATCATTTGTTTTAACCTTAGTTTTAACATTAGCTATACTAAATATTGGAAAAATAAAGAAATACAAATTACTATTTGGAATTGGAATTTATTATGGTCTAAATTTCGTTTTACAATTAGCTAGTACTATTTTTGTAATAATTCCTTATGCAATTAGCGTAAGTGCCAATGGCGTTAGCCTTGAAGAATTTGATTATTCAGACAATTTTTTCTCTGGATTAACATTTATGAGTATGAACACTTTAATTGTTAGTATAGCAGGGATCATAGGTTTCTACTTCCTAAGTAGATATTTAATAAAAAATAAACTAGAATTAATGTAGAGGTATTAAATGAAAAAATTACTTATAGTTGCATCTTTTATATTGCTATTTCTTGTTGGGTGCAACAAAGACTTAGAAAAATCTATATCTTTTGAACAATCGGAATTAAAAATTCAAATTATTGAAACTAAAGAATTACCAATTAATCTTCAAAATGTCGACATCTCAGAAATTATTTTTACAGTACAAAATCCTGAGGTATTACTTATTGAAGGTGAAATAATGTTACCATTATCAATCGGAACAACTGAAGTTACTGCAACACTCATTTCTGATAATAACATTACTGCTACTATCAATGTTAATGTTACTCCAGAACTTCCTAATGTAAGAATCCCAGAAACAATTGAAATATATTCAAGTACAAGATTAATAATACTTAATTTTGAAAATAATGATGATTTTATATGGCACATAGAAGATTCAACCATTGTTGAGTTAAATTCTGATTATAACTTATCTGCATTAAAAACAGGTAAAACTACTTTAACTGTAACAAATAAAGTTGATTCAACTATTTCCAATTCTTTTGAAATAGAGGTATTAGATCAAAAACCTCAAATATTCGCCCATAATACACTTATCGAGGTTGGTGATGTTATTGATTTAGAAATACTTAACATCAATGGTAACACAAAAGATGATTTCAATTGGGAACTCTCTGATCATGAACTTGCTGAAATATCAACTGATTACAAATTAACAGCTCTTAAAGAAGGTTCACTTATCATAACGACAACTCTAAAAAATGACTCTAGAGTCACAAATCATATTGAAATAGTTATTGGTAAAGCAATTATAGGTGATGGTGAGGTTACAGTTGGCCCTTTGTTTCTAAAAGCTAAAAATTCTAGCGCATTAGTAAAAGCTGGAGAGACAATTGATATAGAGATCGTAGGTGCAAAAGATAAGTACAATTATCGCTGGTTATCATCAGATGCTACTATTGTTGCTGCAACTGATCAAGGGGTTATTCATGGAATTAAAGAAGGCCAAGCTGTGATTACTGCATTTTCTAAATCTGATCACACCGTTAGAGGATACATAACTGTTACCGTCTATGGAGTTGCCAACGTTAATTACATCGAAAGACTAATTGCTGCTGCATTATCGGAAGAAGGATATCGCGAAGGATATAATAGTGATAATAAATTTGGTGATTGGTTTATGTATAATAACGCTGATTGGTGTGCAATGTTTGTTTCTTGGAGTGCTAATCAAGCAGGTATTGGCTTAGATGTTATTCATAAGTTTTCTCTTGTTAGTGATGGTGTAAGATGGTTTGACGAACGTGGATTGTATCATGAAAGAGGAGAATACACTCCTAAACGTGGAGATATCATTTTCTTTATATCTGGTTCTAGACCATCTCATGTAGGAATTGTCGTATCTGTAGATGATGAAAGAGTATATACTATTGAAGGAAATACTTCTAATAGCGTTGCTCAAAGAAGTTACTTATTAACAAACCCATATGTTATGGGATATGGAGCACCAGATTATCCAGATTTTACTCCTAATAATTAATAATAGCCCCTAAAAAATTAGGGGCTTTACTTATATTATTTTCTTGATTTTACTATTAATATATAGTATAATAATTTCATAACTGCCACTGTGTTGAAATTGGTATACAAACTTGACTCAAAATCAAGCGCTGAAAGGCATGTCGGTTCGACTCCGACCAGTGGCACCATTATTATATGTCTATAAGTTTTTAAACTATTAGCCACACAATATTCAAACATAAGAGAATCAGTCCTACATAGGACTTTTTTTTATTATCTAAAATTATAGATTGATATTATTTATACTTG
>JBAYTC010000071.1:0-5770 GCA_041675825.1 Bacilli bacterium
AAGCATAGAAGGTGTTGGCGATGGCTTTACCAAAGCAGGACAATCTATGAGGGCTTTAAGTGCTGTTGCTGCTGGATTGCTTGCATCTTTTTCTGCAATAGGTATTAGTGCAGTTGGAACGGCTAGTGAGTTGAGTGATTTAGCCAAAATGTTTGAAATGAATACCGAGGAAGTCCAGAAGTGGCAATATGTAGCATTGCAGTCTAGTGTGTCAAGTCAAGAATTAGAAAATGCATTAAAAAAGATACAACAAGGATTATCTGGAATTAAAACAGGAAACATTGATAAAATAGGTCAAGCAATGATGGAGTTAGGAATTAGTGCCGAGGATGCAACAAAAGGAACATCCGAAAACTTTGAAGTTTTAATAAGAAGAATTGGTATGATTGAAGACCCTCTTGTAAGAGCACAATATGCAACAGATTTATTCGGTGCTAGTATGGGTGCGAACTTGCTTCCATTACTTAGACAAAATGCAGAAGGATTAGATGATGTTATTGATGAGTGGAATAGTTTTTCACATATCACAGACGAAAATATGCAACAACTAGATGAAGTAAGTAATGCCTTTAATAGAATTACAACTCAATTTAATAACTTAAAAGTAAGCATGGGACACGCCTTGCTTCCTATTATTGAAAATGTAACGGATTTTATTGAGAACAAAGTGATACCTGCCGTTGATAGATTAGTCAATTGGTTCACTAATTTAGATGAAGGGACTAAAAAACTAATCGTAACATTGCTTACAGTTACGGCTGCAATAGCACCAACTTTATTAGCAATAGGTGGAGGTATAAAACTAGTTGCATCACTTACTAAGACAGTCAAGATGCTGGGAACTGCAATGTCAGCCCTTGCTGCTAATCCAATAATTGCAGTAATTGGAATTATTGCTGCACTATTAGTGTATTTAATATCCACTAATGAAGAGTTTAGGGATAGCATCATGAGAATAGTAAGTGCTTATGGGGATATTTTGGCTCCAATCTTAGATGTAATTATGAGTTTATTAAATGCTATATTAGACGTGATTAAGCCACTCGTTGATATATTAGGACAAGCATTAGTTCCTGTAATAGACTTAGTTGGTAAGTATCTTCAAAAAGTAGGGGATATCATCCAAAAATATGTTGTTCCAGTATTTGAGTTTTTAGTTGAAGTTATAAACGTAGTTTCAAAAGTAATTACAGGAATATTTGAAGGTATAATTAAAATTGTAGAGAAAATAGTAAATAAAATTATTGATTTTATCAATAATATAATTAAAGGAATAAATAGTGTAAGTAAGTATTTAGGAATGACAATTCCAGAACTTAAAAATGTGGAGATGAATGTAAGGCAGACCGTTGATAGTCAAGTGTCGGGGGAAATAACACAAGGGAAAAACAAGCCTCAAACATCGTCAGATTATGTTAGAGATAGCATAGAGGGGTGGCAACCTTCTAGCGTTGTAAATAATGAAACAAATTATGATTATAGCCAAAAAGATATTAAAATAGAAGTGATTGTTCAAAACTATGCAGAAGAAGTTGATGTTGATGATATGGTAAGACAAATAAATATCAAGTTAGCCGAACAATTATAAGAGAAGGAGATATAAAGTATGAGAAAGTTTCACTTAACAAACCACGCAAAAACAGACACCTTTAACTTAAATGGAGAAGGGATTTATGTTGTGGATGAAACTGCTGGATTAGGCAATAAAAAAAACACATCAATTCTTGATACAAGAGTTAGAAAATATGTTATTGAATCATTTAATGATTTTCAAAACATATCGCTAAGACTTGTATTTGGAACTAATAACACTAATGCTTATAGTAAGTATAATTCTCTTATAACTTTTATTAGAAAATACCAAAATGATTTATCATTAGGATATGAGGCAAATGGTAGATTACTATATACTGATGTCCAACTTATTGATGCACCTAAGAGTAATAAAACACCGTTTGGAGTTTTTGAGGAAACATTTACTTTTAATCGTTTAACACCTTTTTATATCCACAGAACAAAGGAAGGTAGATTTATAACAATTGAGAATACTTATTATGAGAATATTTTACCAAAAATAACATTAAAAGATGCTGTTAGAAGTAAACCAGAAATAAATGCAGAAGGTATAAACCTTTTTTATCATTATAATTATCCATCTGGAACTCAGATTCTTGACGGAGTAGAAGTGAATTATAACAAGGATGATAACGTATTCACTTTTAATGGTAGTGGTATATATCATATTGATTTTATTACTCCACCAGAATTGTCAGGGCAAACCTTGAAAATAACAGTTAAGTTATATCAAGATATTCCAAATGCTCAAACTACTTTGGACTTTTATAATGGTAATAATTTAGAGGACTATATGGAACTTGATATCCAAGGTGAACAAACTATGGTTGTTCAAGCATCATCAGTTGATAACTCAAAACTTAGATTATACTTTTATGGTAATTACACAGATGTTAAGTTAAGCATACAAGTTGCTATTGCAGAAGCAGAGGATACATCATTTGAACCTTATACTAATCCAACTGCGATAAATCAAATAAAACTTAAGACAAACCTAACACTAAATGATGTGTTTGTAATTGATACTGAGTTTTTAAAGATTACAAGAAACGGTAAAAATGCTTATAATGAATTGGATAAAACTAAGAGCAGTGTTTTGCCTATTCCAACGGGTAAGTATTTAATATCCAGCGAACAAGATATCATTGTAGAGTGGAAGGAGTGGGTGGTTGATTAATGTATTATGCAATAATATATGGTAAGAAAAAAAACGAACTTAACCTAAGTCCACCAACTATACCTGCAACTTCAAGCAACTATGGACAGACAGCAACAGGAACATATAATTCAGTCTGGAAGTCAGAGCGTAGAACAATCCTAAATACGAGAAAGATTTGGAAAAGTATAAAAGTTCCACCAGCACAAGAGCCTCCAAGAAGTGCAAGAGCAAGTGATGTTGGTAGCCACATAACTGCATTCGATGGCTCAATCTGGACAGGTAAAGCAGAGAGTGGAGGTGGTGAACTTTTATGGGTTCTTACTGACCCTCAGGAATCTTCAAGCGTAGGAGGCGGAGCAATTCCTAATCAACCTTGTTCGGTAGAAGGGGCTAAGGATTCAACACCATTTGGCTTTTCACCTGAGCCTGGACAACCATTTCGATATCCTGTCTATATATGCACGAATGTGCAAACAACATACTCTTGGGAGTTTGTTAAAATTAGAAAAGATTGTTCCGTTTGTCCACCACCATCAAATGCAGATAATGAAACATTAGGGGATGAATGTGCTTGTGGTAATCAAGTGTATAGAGTTGTAGAACAAGAATACTCAACATTTGAATATTATTGGAGATTAGTGTCCGATACATTCTATTTTGGGGTAGAACAAAAAGCAAATATAAAAATTGAAAGTTTTGATATTACAAGCCGAGCATATGACAATGATACAGGTAGAGTTGTGGGTGCTAACGATGAAGATATATCCGAACCGTTTATGTTTGAATTAAGAAATATCCAGAACGAGCATATTTATTCAGGGTTTATAAAAAATTGGAAATATAAAGATGGTAAAATAAACTTTAATGTTATTGATTTTAGGACAGTAATTGATACGGATATATTATTAGATTACTCACATGGAGATGATGATTTTAGATTATTTAAGATATTCGATAAAGTTGCAACTCAAATATCACAAAACTCAAAGCAACTTATATATGATTTTAATTATCCAGTGGATGAAGATGATACAAGATTTATTGCAGACTATTCAAACGAGTATATTATAGTAAATGCTTTATCTTTCTTAAAAGTATATCTAGGATATTATAATTATGTGATTGATAAAGAATATAATCATGAAACTTCATCACTAGTATTTACATTTAGAAAACAAAGTGAAGAAGCAACAGAGATTAAGTTAGAAGATTTCTATCATGATAAAGTTAAAAATGATATAAGCACTAATCAAACAATAGCAACAATCAAGTTTCAAACAATATATGAAGTTGATAGTGAGTGGCAAGAAACAGACATGCTTACATGGGAAACAGCAGCAATTGAAGATAAGTCCACAATCATGGCAGAAGAATTGCCACCCTTAGAAGGTTATACAAAAGACCATATTATTAGATTAGTTAAAAACGTCCATTTTACAACTATTACAGAAAGTGAATATAATGCGTTAGATAATAAGTTAGAGGAAGTTATAGATATACCATCTGGACAAGGTGGTGGAACTCAACAAGGCTTATGGGTTGTTCAAGAAATGTGGGGTTCATCAAGTGTTGTAGATGGAGCAATCCCTATAATCATTAACCCTTATCAAGGGGGAGTTAATCAGCCACCGACCGAAGGAACAAGTTGTAATATAGATTCAAGCAATGTCTTTGCATACTACTATGTTGATTGGAACTATGGACGAACATATTTAATGTATCTTGCGAATTGTAATGGGTTTATAGCAGTAAAATGTCCAATAAATGCACCTAGTTTATCAGTAATCAATTCATTGCTTGACCCTAAGGATTATGCATATGATACAGGAATTAAAATACAATATCGTGATTCAAATGGTATGGAGTGTGAAAACTTTACTTATATCAAAGTTCATTCCGCTGATATTGAGTATTATAGTAAAGGTGGAACAGTAGTTGTTCCAAGACCTAATAACTTAGCATCAAAAAGATACTCATTAGGCTTAGATAATAATATTTATGATGGTTTTGCACCTGATAACTTAACAATTTATCCAATTCAAACAAGAATATTTGAAGCAGAAACACTATCAAAAGCACAAATTGATGCAGTCTATCATCTAATTTCAAATAGATGGAATGAAAACATTATTATAACTGATTATAAAGTTCCAATTGAGATATCTAAACTTAGGATATTGGATATAGTGAAAGTTTATGATGAAAATGATGTTTACAAAACGCTACCAATTAGTGAAAAGATATTAAGATATAACAAGTCAAACTTAACAAGACAAATTAAACTTGGCTTTAAAAAAGAATTATTTACTCAAATATTTAGCACTGATAGTCAAAAAGATAAAGGTGTATTAAGATAAGGAAGGGAGGAATATTCATGAAAAAAGAATTAGAGGCACACAGAGATTTATTACTACAAGAAAAGACTGAGTTAGAAAACAAGCAAGAACAAGAATTAAAAGATGTAAATAAAAAAGTAAAAGAATATCGCAGTCAATTACTATCTGGTATATCATCAAGATATGCTGTTGCACTAGAACGCAAGCAAATTGAGATTGAAAGTATTGATAGATTGCTTGGGATTGAAGGAGTTGAAAAATAATGAAAAAAATAAATATACAATGTTATGATAATGGTAGAGCAACTCTAAAAACAAAAGATGTTCATATCGAGAGTGAAAATATAGCATCTGTCATTGAAATTGATTTTTCACAAACTGAATATAAAAACTATCAAAAAGGGATTGATATCAAATCTGGCAGTTATTTACTTCGTTATTTATTAGGTAATGATGAAGTTGTCTTTAAAGAATTAACATATGAAAATACACTTCCAGGAGAATTAGTTATAACACCTTTTGTTTTTGATGAAGTAAATGACAGAAAAGTTAGATACTTAACTGATTACTCGGTAATTATCCACAAAAGGAGAAGTATTGCATCTCAGGATGCACCTGATAATGTTGATTTAATCTTAGAAGAGATACAAAAGTTCATTGAAGGAACAACGGATAAATTAGTTGTTGATATGGAGTTTAAT
>JBAYTC010000072.1:0-5728 GCA_041675825.1 Bacilli bacterium
ACCCCGAAATTGGGGGAACGGTAACTGGTGCTGGTATATATGATTATGGCTTCACAGCTGAATTAAAGGCAACTCCAGCTAACGGATACAATTTTATTAATTGGACAGAAAATGGAACCGAAGTATCTGCCAATACAGTCTATAGCTTTCCTGTGCAAAGTAGCAAAATATTTACTGCAAACTTTGAAATCATTAATTCAATAGTCATTAATGCTAACAGCAATGCTATTCAAATATTTCCAAACCCTACTACTGGATTGGTTAATGTCAAACTATCTGATAAAACCAATGATTTACATAGTAAAATACGGGTATTTCTTACTAATTCCTTAGGAGTTAAAACTAACCTGAGTTGCATATATAAAAGTGATAATTTAATTGAAATTGATATTTCCGAGTTTGCAAACGGTATGTATATTGTTGAGTTTTATTTTGATTATAGAATAATTGGAAGTTCAAAAGTACTTAAAAAATAGTTTTTTAATATGCTAGGTTTTAGTTTTAAGAGTATTGTTTTGCAAATTATTCAAGGAGGTGTTATACTTATAACCTTCTTTGATCTTTGTAAGCGTATCTTTGAAATGATTATAGTTTATCTTAGCAAATCAGATATAGTAACGGGTGCATTATTTCTGGGAATTGCCTACATTTTAGGTGTACTAATTGATTCTGTGTCTGATTTATTGGAAGTTGGAATCATAAAAACAGGTTGGATCAAGCCACCTTCTTATTATCTTCTAAAAAATGGGTCATTATGGGGTATTAGTTTAGCTCACTATGATAAAATAAAAAATGAGTTATTCTTGATAGCTGGCAAATTTTGTCCAATTAATAAAAAAATATTCGAATTATCTAATGTAGATTTTAATAACTTATTATTTCAAACTGCTAAAAATATAGCATTTAAAAATTGCAGCGAATATCAAAAGGCGCATTTAGAATCTTTCTTTATTCTTTACGTATTCTGCAGAAATCTTGCATTGTGCTTAATGATTGTTCTTATTTATCTTATTGTATGCTGGGATGAGCTTACTATTTTTGCAATTCCTAATACAATTATTCTTCTTCTTTTACTTATTTCTTCATACCGTTATTTTATTTATTACACTAGAATGATACTCGGTGCAACATTTACACCACAATAAAAACGTGTGCCAACAAGGGGTGCAGCCAATGTGGGTTGACATTGGAACTACGGAGCGGTTTCGCCCGCTCGGGCGTTTTCGTCGGGGACGAAATCGTTGCTCGCTCTCCCACACTTGCCACACCCCCGCCGTTGTGTTTCATGCTAAGAAAGACCGTGCAACAAATGCCAACGCACATTTGGCACATTTGCAAGCTCTAACCCACAAGCCGATGCTTCAGCTTGCAAAAGAGCCAAATTTTTGCCAACACACGGATTGATTGTTAACTTTGAGAAAACAATTTTAATGACAGATATTGAAATTATATTAGACCTCTTAAATTCTTCACCAAGTGTTAGCATACTTGCTTCAAGAAACCGTGAATTAATAATTTCCTTTTTACTTAAGACTTTCTATAATAAACAAAGTGTCGTTTCTTCTGAAAGCATTCATTTACAACTCGCTGATTATCTACAATTCAAACAAGTCGAAATGGATGAAGATAATGACATCACAATATTTGATACTTATGAGATAAAAGCAAAGAAATATATCCAGAACTGGACAAATAGCGGTTTTTTGACGAATTACCCTGATGAACGAGGAGAGATATTTTACGAACTTTCTTCTCATTCCAGTAAAACAATTGACTGGATAGCAAGCTTAAAAAAGGAAGAATATATTGGTGCGGAATCGAAGTTTAAAAACATATTCAATCAATTAAAAGAATTAGTTGAGTTCTCAAATGAAGATGTAAAAAGTAGGATTCAGATATTACAAGACAAGAAACTTGAAATCGAACAGCAAATCAAGAGACTTGAGGCTGGAGATGATATTAAAGTATTTGAAGATTATGAAATCGTTCCACGATTTAAGCAAATAACACAATCTGCAAAAGAACTTATATCCGATTTCAAAGAGGTCGAAGATAATTTCAAAGGCATAACGAAAGAGATTTACCTTAGGCATGCGGAGGAAGACAATACCAAGAGCCATATTCTTCAATACACTTTTGATGCATTGGATGACTTGAAAATTAGCCAACAGGGTAAAAGCTTTTATGCTTTCTGGTCATTTTTATTAAATCCCTCGCTTCAAGAAGAATGGAATAGACTTGTTGTTGAACTTTATCAAACACTGGAACATAAAGATATCGAAGTAAATGACCATTTTCTCAAAGGAATGAAAAAGCTCCTACACTTTGCAGGTCAGAAGGTGTATAAAGCAAATGATAAAATGGCGGATAAACTTAGCCGTATTATAAGGGAAAGTGAACAATCAAAAACAGAATTAACCAAATCAGTTATTCAGAACATAAAAAAGACTTTAATTGAAATTTCTCAGAAAAAAATAACTCCAAATATTTCCTTAGAGTTAGAAACAGATTTGGCTATCAATATTCCATTTGAAAGGGTATTAACATTTGACCAAAAGGAAGAAGTTGTTTATAATAAAAAACCTCAAAAAGCTGATTTTGATATTAGTCAATCCGCTCAACTTCAAAAATTATTTCTCCGAACTTCGGTAGATACAAAATTAATAGAACGCCACATCTTGTCGGTACTAAAAACCAAATCACAAACGACTTTAACAGAGGTTATCGAATTAAATGGAGGTATTGAGAAAGGCTTGCCCGAGTTATTTGGTTATATAGGTGTTGCGCAAAAATTTAAACACACCTTTCTGTCAGACAAGCAAAAACAAATTGTTTTTGATAAAGAAAACAGGAAGACTATTCTAATTCCAGAAGTTATTATTGCAAAATGAAAAGTTTAGAAGAAATAGAAAAGCCATATTCGAAAGCTATTATTCGATTGTTAAAAGGGGCTGTTGATAAAAACAATAAAGTTTGGGATGATATAATCAACTATCAAATTGAAATACAGGAGTATATAAGCGTTGTCGGTCTTGAACTTGTATTAAAAAAAGATGATGGTTTTGCATTTGTTAAACAGATTGAAGACAGTAATGGAGGTACGTTAGGTATAGCATCAAGAAGGCAAATAGGATTTGAAAGTTCTATTATCCTGATTGTATTAAGGCAAAGTCTTGAAGAATTTGACAGTAATCCTGCTCAATTTCAGGTTTCAGAAAAATTCATAACTGATACTGAAATAAAAGAAGAAGTAAGTCTTTTTCTTCCTGAGAAATTTAACAAAGTGAAGTTTTTAAAAGACATTGATAAAAATATTCGTCAAATTGCTGAATTAGGTTATTTGAAAGAAGTTCAAAAAACAAATAATGAAACCAAATATCAAATTCTGAGGATTATAAAGGAAAAAGTTACCCTTGATATATTAGTGGAATTCAAGAAAAAGTTAGAAGAATATGTTGAGTCTATTTAGTACAAGTTCAGATAAGGCAGGTTATAGGCTTCAGTATATGGAGATATTTAATTGGGGTACTTTTAACGAAAGAGTGTTTCGAATTCACCCCCAAGGCAATAATTCACTTTTAACAGGTGCAAATGCATCTGGTAAAAGTACTTATGTCGATGCTCTTTTAACATTAATGGTTCCGATTAAAAGGGACAGATTCTATAACCAATCATCAGGGGTGGAGAAAAAGGGCGATAGAACTGAGGAAACCTATGTTTATGGTCATTATGGTAACATTCAAAAAGAGGGCGAATTAAGTACAACAACTCAAACATTGCGTGATAAGAATACTTATTCTGTCCTTTTAGCAAATTTTTCAAATACTGAACAAAAAATAATTACCATATTCCAAGTCCGTTGGTTTTCTAACGGTGAAATGAAGCGGACTTTTGGTGTTGCACATGTTCCATTGGAAATTCAGAAAGACTTTTCTTCTTTTGATTCTAAAGGTAATTGGAGAAAAAGACTTGAGAAAAATTTCAATACAGGTATAAAAAAGAAAATTGAGTTTCTAAATGGCCCTTCTGCATATGCAGAAAGGATTTGTCATTTATTTGGAATGCGTTCAGAGAAAGCTCTCAATTTGTTTAATCATATTGTTGGGGTAAAAGTTCTTGATGATTTGAATGAGTTTATCAGGACAAATATGCTTGAAGAACTTGATGCTGAGAACGAATTTATTCAGCTAAAAGAGAGCTTTATTACACTAATGGATGCAAAAACAAATATTGAAAAGGCTGGCGAACAAATTCGTCAGTTAGAACCTATTTGTGAGCATGCCAAAAATATTGATTCATATTCTAACGAACTAAAAAAGCAAATTGATTTAAAAGAATCATCCGTTTATTGGTTTGCGAAACAAAGTACTATTCTTGGGCAAAAGGAGTCTGAAAAAGAAAATCAGCAACTTGACAATCTAAATGACGAATTGTCTAACTTAAAAGAAAAGCAGGAAGAACTTAAAGACCAAGAATCTAAATTAAGAGTTCAAATTGAAAAGGACGAAGTTGGAAATCAGATTAGAGAACTTGAAAAGGAAATAAGACGTTTATCGAGTAGTAGAGATAACCGAACTACTAAATTAGACGAGTATAATAAACTTGCCAAAACTGGTGAACTAGTTCTTAATCCCAATGAAGATTTATTTATAAAGAATCGGGAAGATGCTCAATTAAAACGCAATGAATGTGAACAACGGCAAAAAGAACAATTCGAAAAGAAAAGATTGGCTAAAAACAGAGAAGAAGACTTAACTACACAGATTGAACAAAAAGTTGGAGATATTCAGGTTTTAAGGAAAAATAAAAACAATATTTCTGGAAGAGTTGCTGAAATACGGGAAGAAATTCTGGAACATGTTGGCGCAAATAAAGATGAAATCCCCTTCATCGGTGAATTAGTGAAAGTTAAAGAAGCCGAATCTAAATGGGAACTTGCGATTGAAAAAATCCTACACAATTTTGCATTAAATCTTATTGTACCTGAAAAGTACTATAAGAAAGTAAATGAATACGTTAACTCAACAAATCTTAGGGGTAGAATTGTTTACCAAAGATATAAGGAATATACTTCTTTAAAGGACATGATTTCATCCCAACCATTGAGTAACCATGTTTTAAGCAAGTTAGAATTCAAACAAAAAAACAAATACACCGATTGGATAGAAGATGTAATTAAGGAGCAATTTAATTTTGCATGTGTAGAAAATCTTGAAGAATTTAGTAGGTATGAGGAGAATGCAGTAACAAAGGAAGGTTTAATAAAATTCAAAAAAGGAAAACACGAAAAAGATGATAGACGACATATTCTCAGTAAAGAGAATTATGTTTTAGGTTGGGACAATACTGAAAAGATAAAACTTCTTCGTGAAGAACTAATTAAACTTCAAGAAGAACAAAAAGAAATCGTTAAAAAACTACGTGAAATTGATACTGAATCTCAAAAGCTTGGTAATCTTAGGGATTGTTATTCCGAAATCTTTTCCAATTTTAAGAAGTTTGACGATATTGATTGGGAAAGTTTCGCAATTGAAATAGCCGAGAAAGAAGAAGCGAAAAAAAGACTTGAAGCTACAAACGACAAAGTAAAAGAATTGCAAGGACAGCTTTCTGTCGTTCAGGACAATTTAAAGAAACTTGAAGATGTTGCAATACAGGGTAAATTAAACCAAATCTTTGTTTTAAAAGAATCAATAAAGAAAATAGAGGAAGCTATTAATGATAATCA
>JBAYTC010000073.1:0-5716 GCA_041675825.1 Bacilli bacterium
AAAACAAAGATTCGGAAAAAGGATTAATGTTACATATAATTTATTAGTCGGTGAATTCAAAGTTCCTCCACTTACTATTCAACCTTTGGTTGAAAATGCTGTAAAGCATGGAATAAGCAAAAAGAGAGAAGGTGGAACAATCTTTATTTCTTCTACTGAAGATAACAACTTCATTTATGTGTCTATTGCTGATAATGGTATTGGTTTTGAACTTAAAAATCTACCAGAAAAGCAAAGAGTAGGAACCCAAAACATTCGACATCGCTTAAATCTTCACTTGAATGCAACACTAGAAATAAATAGTCAAATAAATGAAGGAACGATTGCTACAATTAAAATTCCAAAAAAATAAACTAGTAGGATACCTAAGTTGGTATCATACTAGTTTTTCTTATTTCTATTATATGCATGCAATAATTCATTGATCATCTTCTCTACTTTATCAGCCATAGAATAACTCCATAAATATGGCAAGTCTTCAAAATACTCACCAGTATCAAAAGTAGCTGGAGGAACAAGTATCTCACCTGTTTTTCTATATTCATTGTATACATTATGAAGTTGTAGAAAGTCACATTCAAATTTATCAGGATCTATTCGGTATAAATTTCTACTATAATCATAAATGTCTGATATCCCGTTATCATTCAAAAATGTTCTTAATGAGTGACTAGCAACATGAAAATTGTTCATTAGTTTCTTATCATCGTAGGAGTCGGGCCAAATGTCATCAGCAATAGTCATCCATCCCAAACTCTTACCCATTGAATTAATCAAATATGCAAGGACTTCTTTTGCTTTAGAAACTTTAAACGGAGTAACAACACCATTGATATATATTTCATAACCACCTAAACATTTAATAAATACCTTCGGTGCTTCTTGAGATCTATCAATCTTGTGAGTTAATCTTTTTCTTACATTTTCTATAGTCTTTTCAATTCTTGCTTGAGATAATGGCTTAAGAATGTAGTCTATAGCACTAACTTCAAATGCTTTAATTGCATATTGATTGTATGCAGTAGCAAATACAACCTCAATCTCACTATATAGTGAATTGACTTGTTCTGCTAGTTCAAGACCAGAAACTTCAGGCATCTCTATATCCATGAAAATTAAATGGACTTGTGTTTCTTTAAGAAAATTCATCAAATGGGTGCTATCTGTAAATCTTCCGACTACTTCTATATCTTTAAAGTCACTTAGTATATATGAAAGATTATCGACCGCTAATTGTTCATCATCAATTATTGCTACTTTAATCATAAAAACACCTCGTAAAGATATTATAACATAAAACTTATTAAATGTTAACAATTTTTACCTATTTTAAAGAAAGTTAATGGGTATTTTTTTGATAACTCTTGACTTATTTTTAGACAAGTGATAAAATAAATCATAAGAATGTAAAGAATGGAGTTAATTATGATTAAGAATCCAAAAATTAAGAAGGTATTAACAGTTTCCCTTAGTGTATTATTGTCAATTTTGATTGTTTTAATATTTATTTTTACTATTTACGCATTCAATTCACGTAAAAATGGTGGTATCCCTCAATTCTTTGGCAAGAGTTATCTTACTGTAGTATCTGACTCTATGAATACTGAGAATGAAGAATATGATTTTAAAGGGTTCAAACGCGGAGATATGGTCATTATTCAAAGATACACATGGGTTGAAGCAAGTGACTTAAGATTCGAAGTTGGAGATATCATTACTTTCTCTGACACTGATGAAGAAGGTAATGCAATTTATAACACCCATAGAATCGTAAAAGTTAATTCTGATCATTATATCACACAGGGTGATGTAGCTACAAAAGCAGGGTTATCACAAGACCCAGCAGATGGCTTTGCTGAAAGAGTATATTTTATGGATGTTGTTGGCTCTTATCAAAAAACAATTAAAGGTGTTGGAAACATTTTCTTGTTTTTTCAATCAACAGTTGGTTTCTTACTAGTTATCGTTTTACCATTATTAACTTTGTTTGTTTTAGAAATCTTTAATTTTAGAAAAGCTTACATAGAGTATAAAGAAGAGAAACATCCAAAAGCAAGTCCTGAAGAATTACAAAAAGAAATCGAAAGATTACAAAAACAATTAGAATCACAAGCAAATAAAGAATAAAAAAACTCCATTTGGAGTTTTTTTTATTCAAAATCATTTATTTTCTTAAATTGTTTTTCTATACCATTAAATATTTTTACAATCTTAGGGTCGAAATAACGACCTTTTTCATTATTTATTAGTAACACAGCTTCATCATGGCTCATGGCTCTTCTATAAGGTCTATCTCTAGTTACCGTATCATATGTAGTAACAACAGCTATAATTCTAGAAATAAAAGGAATTTCTTCACCTTTAATGCCTTCAGGATATCCAGTTCCATCATATCTTTCATGGTGATATCCAGCTATATCTTTAAGATATGCTTCAAATGATGATTCTCGGTTATCTGTAGAAAATGCTTTTGCCATTTGTAACCCTACTTGAGCATGGCGTTTTGCCATTTCCATTTGTTCACTTGATAAATTGTCTTCTTTATAAAGAATATAACCTGGAGTACCAAGTTTACCCATATCATATAATACTGAAGCATCAGCAATTTTAGCAATACGTTTATCATTATATACTTTAGTTAGATTGTAGCTTTCTGCATAAGCCTTAACAAGAATAGATGTGTACTTTTTAATCTTATCAAAGTCTTTTTCGGTTTTCATGCTTTTCATCATGTATACTTGGAAAATACCAGTATATAATAGTTTTAAACTTAACCCGCTACTAGTATAATTTGTTAGTAATTTAACAAATCTATCATTCCAAAAATCAAGTTTATCAATCGTAGTTTGTTGATCAATATTTGATGTCATCTTTGCAATTTCAACCGCAATGTGTTCTTCTTTACTAATGCTATGCATATCATAAATTGATTTAATAATAAATGCTACTAATGAAGCAGTAACAAATATCATAACTATCGCTGTTGAGTATACTGAGTTTAATGCTTCAGCTTGATCGACTATCAATCCTGATGAAATCTCATTCAAAATGGATAAAATACTTATAAAACCAATTATTAATGCTGTTGCTAGAACAAGGGTAATAGATACTATAATTATAAATCTAGCAGTCAATGTTAATTTTCTTTTTTTCATGATTTTATCCCTTTCAATTTCTTTTCTTTTCCTTTTAGGAAATGTTTTATATTAATTACATTTTTATAACTTTTATGTAGTTCAGGATTAATATTTAATTCAACAATTCCTTTTCCTTTATTATATATGTTTTCGATTGTTAAAAGTGCTGCTTTTATTTTTTCACTTAGCAAATCCTGAATATATAATAAATCAGCTTCTTTAACAAATTCAAATACTTCTGTTTTCATTTCAACTAAATTAACATGGGTTGGAATTATAATATCAACATCTTTTTTTGTAAGTGATTTAAACAATTCCTTAGCTACTGTAAAAGACTTACTTGTCTTTTGTTTTCCTTCCAAAATAATATCATCCATTTTATTGCAACTAATATTATATAAGTGATTATATCTAAAATTCTTTTGATATATATTTGCTTTTATAATATTTTCACTTGCTAATAGAAGCATATTTTTGTGTTCATAATTGCTATTGATATAGTTTACAATTGTATCGACAATATTTATTACTGGAACTTTAATATCATCAAACATATCTTTACAATATTCAACTATTGTATTGCTTACAACGACAATTAGTTTAACTTTACAATCCAATAAGTACGCTAAATTAGTTTTTACTCTAGCTCTAATCTTATCTTCTGGTAGAACTTCATAGTCATTAAACTCTTTATCTGCAATATAAATAAAGTTTTCGTATTTGTAATCTTTTACCAATCTATTAAGTATAGATATATTATTAATGTTCATATCAATAATACCTATTGGATTTTTTTCCATGTTATCACCTACGTTTATTTTATCATAAGAATATACTTTCTTCAACAAAAATTAATAATTAATATCAATGCAACTTATGGGGAAATTTTATGATTCTTCTCTTAATGCATTTACTGGGTCTTTCTTTGCAGCAATCAATGCTGGAAGCAAACCTGAAATTAATGTAAGCATTACACTAACAAATATAAGTATAATAGCATGTTGATATGAGAGACTAGCTACATTGCTCATATTACCAATAAGATCTGTTAGTAATATATCTAAAGGTATATTTATCAGAATAGTAATTACAACACCAAATACACCTGCACTTAAACCAATAATAAATGTTTCAGCATTAAACACTCTTGTGATATCTTTCTTTCTAGCACCTAGACTTCTTAATACACCAATCTCTTTTGTTCTTTCTAAAACAGAAACATAGGTAATTATTCCAATCATAACTGATGAAACTACTAGGCTAATTGCTGCAAATGCAATCAAAACAATTGATATACCATTTATTAGAGATGATATTACTGTAGTAAACTCGGCAGCTAAATCAGTATATATAATTTGATTTTCAACTTCTTTACCATAATTAAATGTATCTAAATATAATTTTAGTTCGTCTTTAGCATCAAAATTACTAGTATAAATCTTTATTGAATCTGGAATAGAACTTGCTCCCAATCTTTTTAACGCAGCAATCTTTGTATTAATTGGTGAAAAAGCAACTCCGGTTCTTACATTATAGTCAACCGCTAGTTGATCTAATACTATGTCACTAGTTCTAGATTGTTCAAAAATCAAATTAGACAAATCTTGATTATATGCTAGACCATTACTAATCAGTAATGATGCTACATCAGTCTTACCCCTAATAACACCAGATACCTCTAAATTAATTCCTGATGCAAAAGCAGAATTTAAATCAGCAGTAACCTGATAATAATCTCCATTTTTAATATAATAATTATTATTATAAGTAGCTGATATTTCTAAACTTTTAACTTCAGAAAAAGGAATCTTATCATCAGTTGAATCAATCCTCAATCCGTTAAGAATACTACTATTTATTTCATTCTCTCCTCCAATAACAAATAAAACTTGATTAGGACTTGTAGGCATAGATCCATCAACTAATTCAAATTGTTCTAGAATATATTCATAATCATTAGGTAGTGGAGTAAAATTCACATCATTTGTATTTAAAACTGTTGAAACATTATCTTTTTTTATTATTAAATTAAATATAGATGGATTATATTCAAAACTAATACTTTCATAGTATTTACTATCCATATCATTAATAAAGTCTACATACTCATCAGTTATATTATTTATCTTAAAAGGCATATAGTTCCTAGGATAAATAAAACCTTCTTCAGGAGTAAACTCCTCAAATCTATCTCGATAACTTTCCATATCAAAATTTGGTGCCATTTGGCTAATTGTTATAGGCATACCTGATAATGACTCTTTTTGTAATCTATCAACCTCGCTACCAAAACCATTTGATATCGATAAAACTAAAGCTACACCAATAATGCCAATCGATGCTGCAAATGCTGTAATTATCGATCTTACTAATTTGGTTTTCAAATTGTTGAATGATAGTTTTAGTGCTGTAGTAAAACTCATAGCTGTTTTTTTAGGATTATATATGGTTTCTTCTGATTTATCTTCATTATTACCATTATCACTAATAATCTCTCCATCTGATAATTCAATAACGCGATTAGCATATTTATCAGCAAGTTCAGAATTATGAGTAACCATTATTACAAGTCTATCACC
>JBAYTC010000074.1:0-5642 GCA_041675825.1 Bacilli bacterium
AGATGGTGGAAACAGAAAATTTATTATGGTTGAAATGATGGACTACTGTGAGGATATTACATCTGAAAGAATGAGACGAGTTATAAATGGATATTCAGATAAAGAACCAATTAATGATTCTTTTACTTATTATTCATTAGGTGATAATTTGTTTGATAATTTTGGGAACATTAATCCAGCCGTAGATATTCAAGATTTAAGGCAATATGTCTACTATACTGAAACAAAAAAAGATATAACGCAAATGAATGAAAATAAATATTATTTGGGGACAAATTACAAAACTGATTATTACTTTTATTATGAAAAAGATAAAGTGTGTGAATTGAATTACTCGTTTTTAAGCACATTAAATAGAAAAAACGACTCAATAATTATTTATGCGGATACCTGTACATTAGGTGAAAATGATTTGAATAATTTTGGAATAATTTTCAAGAAAACACCTAGAGATATTGTAAAAATATAGGAGGATTTTATGCAACTAAAAAATTATCAGAAAAAAACTTTAGATAGTTTAGAACAATTCCTTAGAATCTTAGATATCACAGATAACATTTCAGACGCTTATGAAAAATATTGGAATGATAACAATGTAAATGTAGGGTTTGGAGGAGTTCCAAGTTACAAAGATATTATTAAAGGAGTTCCTCATGTTTGTTTTAAGATACCAACTGGTGGGGGGAAAACATATATAGCGAGTAGTTCGCTAAAAACAATATTTGATAATATGCCTTTAATAAAAAAGAAGGTTGTTGTTTGGTTAGTTCCTTCAGATATTATCTTGGAACAAACTATTAGAGTACTAAAAGATCCACATCATCCGTATAGACAAAAAATAAATAGAGATTTTAATTCTAGAGTAGAGGTTTATACTAAGGAAGAATTGTTGTCAGGTCAAAATTTTAATAGTACAATTGTCAATGAGCAGTTAAGTATATTGGTATTAACTTTTGATACTTTTAGAAGCACAAAAAAAGAAGATAGAAAAATTTATCAAGAAAATGCCAATTTAGAACAATTTATCAAATTTTTTGATATGCGAGATACATTAATAGATAATATTGACGAAACAGCGCTAATTCAAGTGATAAATCAAATGATGCCTGTGGTAATTGTTGATGAAAGTCATAATGCTACAAGCGATCTTAGTATAGAAATGTTAGAGAATATTAACCCTTCTTTTATATTAGATTTAACCGCTACGCCAAGAGAAAATAGCAACATAATTGTTTATGTTGATGCTTCACAATTAAAAAAAGAAAATATGGTTAAATTGCCTGTTATTGCCTATAATAGACCAAGCCAACAAGAGGTTATTACCGATGCGATTGATTTAAGAAATAAACTCGAAAAACAAGCTATAGAAGAAGAAAAACAGGCCAATAATAAAATGGCTGGTTCTGGAACGTATATTCGTCCTATAGTATTATTCCAAGCAGAACCTAGAACAAAAAAAGATAATACAACTTTTGAAAAGCTAAAAGATAAACTTATTAAGATAGGTATTCCAGAAAACCAAATAGCTATTAAAACAGCGCAAATAAATGAAATAGCTAATATTGATTTAATGTCAAGAGATTGTGAAATAAGGTACATTATTACAGTAAATGCTTTAAAAGAAGGATGGGATTGCCCATTTGCATATATATTGGCAACTTTAGCGAATAGATCTTCGGTAGTTGATGTGGAACAAATTTTAGGAAGGGTTTTGAGACAACCGTACGCAACTCTTAATAGTAATAATTTTTTAAATATGTCCTATGTTTTAACATCATCAAATGATTTCAAAAACACATTAGAAAATATAATAAAAGGCTTAAATAGAGCAGGATTTTCTAAAAATGATGTTAGAATTCCAAGCGAATCTGGATTTATTGATGAGGTTGAAGACAAAGAAACAAATATAGTATTAACAATTGAAGATTTTGATCCAAAAAAAGAATCAGAGTCTCTAAACTTTGACCCGGAAACAATTAGTCAAAACTTGAAAGAAAGAATGACTGAGAAGGATGACAATCCTGACAGTATAGTTGATATAATGCTTGAAAGGGCTAATAAACAAATAGAAAAATATGAAGAAGAATTGCAAGAAATAACGTTTAAAGGAACAGGGCTATCAGTGGAACTAAAAGAAAAAATGAATATTTTTAATGTTAATACTAACTTTGAATCTGATTTAGAAACATTAAGAATTCCTCAATTTTATATTAAGACAGAATCGAACATTTTTAATGAAAACGAAGCTCTTTTAACACGTGAATTATTAACAAAAAATTTTATATTATCAGATAAACCATTGCCAACTAATCTTACACAAATAACAGAAGACGTTTATTCAATAGATGTAAAAGGTGATAAAACCGGTTCTTCTCCTAAATATAGAAAACTTTCAAAGCAAGATATTACATTCCTTAAAGAATATATAGAATCTAGACCAACAGAAGAAAGAATAAATGTTACTAAAAATCTGATAACACATAATCTCGGATATATTAATTATGTATCAGCAAATGATTTACAAAAATACGTTGATAGAATTGTCAATAATTTAGATAGCGATGAATTGGTTTTCTTACAAAATAATATTTTTGCTGTTGCTAATAGGATTAAATCCTTTATTAACCTAATGGTTGATGAACATAGAAAATCTGTGTTTCTTGAAATGTTAGAAAAGGGACTTATTTATATAAAACACGATTATAAACTACCATATGAAATTAATCCATTAAAAGCCAATTCATTTATGAATAAAAGTTTATATACAGCTGAAGCAAATGATATGAATACTACCGAACATAAAATAATTAACCAAATCATTAGTTTAGATAATGTTTCATGGTGGCATCGAATAATAGAGAGAGACAATAAAGAATTCAAAATTAATGGATTTATTAACCATTACCCTGATTTTATGATTATGACTAATCGAGGAACATTGTTATTAATAGAAGTTAAAGGTGAACATATAGCAAGTGATGAAACATTTGAAAAAGCGATGTTAGGAAGAAAGTGGAAAGAATTAGCAGGAAGTGATTTTAGATATTATATGGTATTTTTAAATAAATCCTATGATAAAGAAGGAGTTTATTCGCTAAATGACTTGTTAGATATAATACAAAATTTATAATAAATTAGTATAAGTAAATGAATAGTTTTAAACTTATATTGTATTGTTAATATTTGAGAAAAGTGCTATAATTTTAGTATAATTATAGCGCTTTTTATTTTGCTTGAAAGGGGAATTTTTTGAATAAGAAAAACAATACATTTTTAGAATATCTTGGTACAGACAGATTTTATGATAAAATTCATGGGTCTGTATTTTCATGGTGCCTCAATAATAAGGAAACATTACTTAACAAAATAAATGGATATAATGTTAAAAGTATTACAAATGTCGAAGAAATTGAATTAGATTATAAAAATGTATGGATTGATAGTAAGGAAGGAACAAGAATTGATTTTGATATAGCAATTGAAATAACTGTTGAAGTAGAAGGTGTTGTGGGTAAACATAATGATAGAGATTCATATACTTCAAGGTTATGGGTCAATGTTTATTGTACTGGTTCTTTAGATAAAAAACTTAATGATTTTAGAATTATTGGTGTTGAAGAGTTTTATAAATCAAGACCAACGAAACCGTTATCAGGCGACTTTGTTCCTTTAATGAAAAAAAGTGAATATGATGACTATGCAAATGAAATATTAGAAAAATATTATTTTAAATTTCATCCAGAGGCTAAAATAAATCCTGTTGCTATTGATATTGAAGAGTTAGCTAAAAACATGGGGCTTAATATAATAACAACCTCAATTTCAAAAGATAAAAATATATTCGGACAAATATTTTTCAGTGACGTTGAAGTAGAATTATACAATGAAGATAAATTAAAATACGAGAAAATAAAAATCAGTAAAAATACGGTTTTAGTAGATAATAAAGCTGCATATCTTAGGTCGTTTGGATCAAGAAATATGACGATTGCCCATGAGTGTGTACACGCATATTATCATAGGAAAACATTTTTATTTGCTCAAATGTTTAACAAAGACCTTCGTTATATAGAATGCCAAATAGATGGTACTATGAAAAACAGCAAATCAAATACAAGTGCTGAATGGATGGAAATTCAAGCAAATGGATTAGCTCCTTATTTACTTATGCCTAGAGAGTCATTTGAAAAACATGCTATTAATTTATTAAAACGCCATTATCATTCAAATGAGATTGGATCTAATGATATAAATTTAGTTATTGACGAACTTGCTTCCACTTATGGAGTTACCATTTATGCTGCAAGAAAAAGGCTTATAGATTTAGGGTTTGAAGAAGCTGTAGGAGCCTATAATTGGATTGATGGTCGTTATGTTAGACCTTATACATTTAAAAAAGGCTCCCTTGCTTACAATGAGACATTTACTATAAGCTATAAAGATGTTTATAGAAAAATTTTATCAGATGTTAAGATAGCATCATTGATATTACATAATCAATATGTTTTTGTTGAAAACCACTTATGCTTGAACCATCCTAATTTTATTGAAAAAAATAAAAACGGTGATTTAATATTAACCTATTACGCTTTAAATCATATGGATGAATGTTGTGTCAAATTTAAATATAAAACAATTAAAGGTTTTAGTGGTGACTCAAATCTTGGTATAATGAGCTACCTTAGTAGAGATGTAAGTAAAGAATTAGAATTTGATTTAGAAATATCATCAACTCCAAATTTTCAAGAACAAGATAATCTATTTAAAGAAAGATATAAGATACATAACGAAAATGTGGGTGAGGTACTTAAGGCAATTGCAGGTATGAATTTTGGACAAATTGTAGAATATTTGATGAATTATCTTGATATTAGAATAAATGAACTTGAAGATGAGTCTGGAATAAGCGAAAGAACAATTCGTAGATATATTAAGGGTGAAAATGTTAATCCTACAAAAAGAAGTGTTGTGGCTATATTAAGAGCCTTGAACATTCCACCAAGAATATGTGATTATGCTTTTAAACAATCCGGTCTTACATTTAGACAAGGCCATGCTGAGGATGATGCTCTATTAATAGTAATGGTTAATCTTCGAGGAGCAAGTGTACAAAACGTTAATAATTTTTTAGAAAGCGTAGGATTTGAACCTATTTCTAAAAATGAATAAAGAAAATTCGGACAACACTTGTCCGGAAATAAACACAAATATTTCAATGAAATTAATTAGGAGGATTTATTCCTCTTTTTTTTTGCATTTTTTGAGGTTTTATAATGTAAAAACGGCTATTTTAAGCGGACAACCCCTGCCTTTATTTGATAATAGTTAAATGATACACTACTTTTGAATTAAGAAAAAGCTATCTTAATTAGTGCTTTACAACACTGATCGAGTTGTCGCAATAAAGCACATAAATTTAATAAAGCAGTTAATTCTATTGCGAGGAACAGGCTGCAAATGAAATGGAAATTCACTTCCGTTACTTTTGCCATGCCACAAATGTTTTAACTGCGAAGTGAACCTCCATTTCAAAGAGAAATTGAAAAGGGGGTTCTTTTTTATGCCTAAAGTTTATAGAGATACAAAATATTACGATTTAGAAGAGTTAAAGAAAGAAATTGCAGAAGGCTTATATGATGAAT
>JBAYTC010000075.1:0-5488 GCA_041675825.1 Bacilli bacterium
AATATTCATGTGATTTATACTCCTTTCATGAAGATATTTCTTGCTTGTTATCTTCTTCATGAATAGTATAAATCATTTTTGCGTTTTATACAAATAAAGTCTCATATGTATTGTAACATAACACTACATTGTAGGGTATTTTTTTATGTATTATTGTATATATATAATAAGTGTGATATAATTTAAACATGAATGATTATACTTTTTTTTTGAGAGGTTAGATACAAATGGATTTAAACCTTTATAACAAAGAGTAGAGAATAGATTAGGTATTAATCCATTAAAATAAAGTTTGAAGTTATGGTATTTTTTAGCAGACTTTATATAAAAGAGAAATATGCTGGTAATGAATAATATATTTGAGAAAGACTATTTAGAGTGTGTTAAAGCTATAACTCATTAATATCGACATATTTTCTAAATGTTTTTTGCTTATATGTTTAATGATGTTGTTGCCAAAAGATTTTGGTAAAAACTGGTAACTATTATTAATATATCAAATATGAACAACAATGGTAATAACTATATTAGCCAGAAATTAAAGTTAGAAGCCTTTTCTTCTACAAATACTTTTTGTTTAAATATTAGTGAAATAAGGTGAAAAAATTGAATTTCTGGTTGTGATTTGATTATTGATAAGTTTTTTTATTAAATTCTTACTTTTAATAAATCTTTAATGGGGGGGAAGTGTTATGGATATTCTAAGAATATAATATGGGTTAAAATATATGTTTTTATCAAGAATGAGGTAACAAACTGATGTAATAAGGAGGGTACAGAAATGATTAAGAGATTAATAGTATTAGATTTAGTGTTGATAATGTGCTTATGCCTATTGGCAGGTTGTGGCAGTGGGTATCATTATGATCGAGTAGAAGTTTTTGTTAAGGCTGAATATTTAGAAAAGTTCAATGAAAAAAACTTTACTTTGGAGGATTTTAGCTTTGATAATATAGAAAAATTCGATTACTTTATATATCAAGAATTTGATGATGAACAAAGCAGAGTGCAAGGGAGCGAGCATTTTAGGGTTTATCTAAAAAAAGGCGGTAGATATCAAGTTAATAAAGCCATTGACCATTTCAAGCAATTAGAGTTTGTTGAAAGAGTTGAGAAAATAATACAAGGAACTGATCCGGGTATAGAATATTAAAAGCAAGTTTAAAGTAAGGGATTTAATGAATAAGATTAAACAAATCACCAAATTTTAGGTTGCAAAGTATGCGATTAGAAGTCATGTAATAGAAGAGGTCGCTTATGCTGCTTCTAAATAAGTAGAAAAAAATACTGCACACCTCTACATATGCAACATTTGTGGATTGAACGATCAATACTAAAATGATGAAAACTAAAGAAAGTTAACATCAATATCAAGTAGGGTAGATTTAAAGAGCATTAATATGCTAAAATATCATGTATAGATTATAATTTCAGAAGTGCTAAATTATTCAATACATAAATAGTATGTTTATCACTTTTTGTTTGATGACTAAATGTGAAGTGTTTTTAGATAAGATCGCTTTGTTGTATCAAAATTGATTAACAAATACATATTGAAATGTTATAGCCCAGTGAGTATTAATCTACATACTTTAACTAGGCTTTTTTATTTTTTTAGTACTATAATAAAGAGATCATAGATATGTATCAGCTTCAATTTATCCAAAGTTTAGATTTGAATTAAGTTTAGGTTTAGTATATTGGGTATATGAGAATGGATTGTTAATACAGTAACGAATATATTCCTTTTTTCAATTAAATACATCATTTTTACTGTCAATGAATTGAAATTTCACTTTATAAAAAATGGTTTTTAATAAGTTCATGATTTGCCTAAAAATGTCAGATATCTATTGAAATAAATAATATTACAAAGCTATTTTTAGTTTTTTTTATATTTGAAATTAAGTTAAACTTGTTGTATAATGTATTATCGGCTTTTTTACTGGAATTATCATCACTGATATTATTTATCTGTTGTTTTAACGAGAAGGCTAGAAAGAGGTTATTATTATGAGAAAAATCATTATATTTATTGCACTGTTATTTGTTTCTTTTGGATTAATAGCATGCAATCAAAATAGCAATCAAAAAATTACATTTGAAACAAACCAAGGAACACCTATTGAATCAATAGAGTTTAGCAATTCCTATGACATTACTAATTTAAGTCAATTATCAACATCAAAGAATGGTTATACATTTGATGGATGGTTTACAAATGTTTCTCTTGATTCATCTTCTGCAGTAACAGAAGATATTAAAGAGTCTATAACTTTATATGCAAAGTGGAACATAGTAAATTATACGATTACATACTACTTAGATGAGGGCATTAATGCAAGTAATAATCCCACTGCTTTTACAATCCTTGATAATATACCACTTGAAGCTGCAACTAAAACAGGATATAGTTTTGGTGGTTGGTATAGTGATGATTCATTTACTCAAGAAGTAACAAGTATAGAAGCTGGAACAAACGCAAATATTGATCTTTATGCGAAATGGGATAACCTTAATTACACAATTACTTATCACTTAGATGAGGGCGTTAATGCAAGTAATAATCCTAATACATTTACAATCCTAGATAATATAACACTTGAATCGGCATCTAAAACAGGATATAGTTTTGGTGGTTGGTATAGTGATGATTCATTTACTCAAAAAGTAACAAGTATAGAAGCTGGAACAAACGCAAATATTGATCTTTATGCGAAATGGGTTAACCTCAATTACACAATTACTTATCACTTAGATGAGGGCGTTAACGCAAGTAATAATCCCACTGCTTTTACAATCCTCGATAATATAACCCTTGAAGCTGCAACTAAAACAGGATATAGTTTTGGTGGTTGGTATAGTGATGATTCATTTACTCAAGAAGTAACAAGTATAGAAGTTGGAACAAACTCAAATATTAATCTTTATGCAAAATGGAACATTGTAAATTATACGATTACCTGGAAAAATGATGATGGATCAATATTAAAAACCGATGAAGTCGCAGAAGGTTCTATCCCGGATTATTCTTTAGGAACTCCAACGAAAGCAGAAACGGATACACATACATTTACCTTTGCTGGTTGGAGTCCTGAAATAGTGATTGCAACTGAAAACAAAACTTATACAGCAATATTCACAATGAAAGAAAAGGATATTGAGATTAATTTTGATCCAACTGAATTAAATGAAATTATTGGATTTGATATATACACTTTAATTCCGGAAATCATCTCAAATGATTACCTTCTTACCAACGTAAGCGATGAGTTTTTTATAGAAGTCTTTATCGATATTTTCGATATGACTAGCGAAGAAGCATTTGCTTATATGGATCAATTAGATTTAATGTTTACTTATGATGATACAGAACAATCTTGGGTGATTGGCGATTACTTTTTATATGTTTATGAAGATACAGAAACCTATCCTGGTGACACTATTTATGGAATAAGTATTTATAAAGAACTCAGTGCTACAGAACCAGTAGAAGGACTATATTATTCGTTTAATGTTCAAGATACAACGTCAACTTTAGATAGTAGTTACAAAAATGTCTTAAATCAAACTATTTTATTTCCTGGTAGTGAAAATTTAGTTACAGTGAAGGTAAGCCATTTAGCTACTATTACAACTCCTCCAACAGGATTATCACAAGGTTATATATTCGCAGCCAATGTAAAGGGTATTTCGAACCCAACAACATATTTAGAAATTGATACTTTAGGTCAAGTTATAAAATCAATGAATTTTGAAATCGAAGCAAGAGATAACTTTTCATCAAAGTTAACGGATGCAAAGATTCAAGTTCTAAACGGATCGACATGGGAGGATTTATTGGGTGGTAATTTCTATAGTAAATTATCAACAAACATGGAAGTTATTACGATTTCAAACTTGAATGTTTCAAAATTTAGAATTCTATTTGTTGGAAATGGTGAAACTAGCAATGGTGGACAAGTAAAAGTATCAAATATAGAGTTATATGCTGGTTCATCTGAGACAACTGTTGAGTCATGGTCAGATATGATTCAAACCTTAAGTGGTTATTTAAATGAATCTTCACTTGCAAGTTTACTCCCTGAGGTAAGTGATATTAATAAACTATCATTGGTAAAAGTAAACAACAAGGAATATTCTATCAAAGGTGAATTCCCTGACTCTAATAATGATGATAGAATTGATAATTATATTTTAAGTTTACTTCTAAATGGGTACATTCTAAATACAGAATTAAGTGTAAATCGTGATCAATCAGTTTATTCATTAGAAATTAATGATGATTCAGCTATAGCTCTTTATATTACATATACAAATACAGAATTAGAAATTCAAATTTGGAAATATGACCCAGTTATTGAACAAATCACATTAGATACTCTTTCACCAAGAGAAACTATTAATGAATATGAAGTGAGTGAATTTGGTATTTCAGGATTACCTTCTACAGGTACATATAATGTTTTAGTTATTCCAGTAGAAATTAGCGGTTCTCCTTTCCCAGTAAATTATTTGAATAATTTAGACTTAGTATTTAATGGTAGCAGTATAGAGACGGGTTGGGAATCTGTATCCAGTTTTTATACAAAGAGTAGTTATGGTGCCCTCAATTTACAATTTGATATTGCTCAAAAGTATAGTACAATGAACAATAAATCTTACTATGAAAAAATCGGTGAAGACGCCGATCAATATCTAATGGTTGAAGCTTTAAATGGGTTAAATAGTCAAATTGATTTTAGTCAATACGACTCCAATAATGATGGTACAATTGATGCTGTACTCTTTATTTATTCTGTTGATTATAGTGATTTAGATCCTTGGTGGGCTTGGGTCTATACTGCCCAAGAAGGAGAAGCCAGTTCATTAGGTAAACTAGATGGTAAAACTTTTGATTATTATCTTTGGGCAAGTTATGATTTTTTAAATGATGAAATACCTGGCATAAATGGACTAGTTGTTAATTCGGAAACATATATTCATGAGCTTGGACACTTAATGGGGCTTCTTGATTTATATTCTTATACAGAAGATATACAATTCGGGCCTGTAGGTGGATTTGATATGATGGATTATAACTCGGGGGATCATGGACCATTTAATAAATTAGTTCTAGGTTGGTTGCAACCTTTAGTTGCAGTTGCTGGTTCATATCAAATCACACTAGATGCTTATTCTACTGATACTGATGGTTTAAATAATGCATTACTTATTCCTTATAATATTGATGATTTAAATGACGGTGATGCATTTGATGAATATTTATTAGTGATGTTTTATACTCCAGATGGTCTTTATGATGGTCATATCAATACACCATACGTTTTAGATGATGCCGGAGTTTATATTTATCATATAGATGCGAGAATGAATTCTAATAACACATACTGGGGTGAATACTTTATGTATAATAATGATGGTGATGAAGATTTCATTGTTGAATTATTAGAAGCAGACTTTAATAACTCATTACCAACTTCCTCTA
>JBAYTC010000076.1:0-5448 GCA_041675825.1 Bacilli bacterium
ATAATAATAAAAGAGGCAATTAACTGCCTCTTTTATTAAAAACAGGGTGTTTTTCTTGTTGGAAAAATAAGGTAAATATGGTATAATAATCAAGTAGGAGGAATTTATGAAATACTTTAAAAAATTACTTATAACTCTATTACTATTTTTATTATTAACTATTGATGTAAAGGCGTGGACAGTACCAACTACTTATGAAGAACCATTAGTTGAGCTTCGTGGAGCGTGGGTTTCAACGGTTTCAAATATTGATATTGGTCGTCAAACGTCGATTGAACAATATAAAAGTCAATACATTCAAATTTTAAATAATTTTGAAAGATTTAATATGAATGCAGTTTTCTTTCAAGTTAGACCGACAAATGATGCATTCTATGAGTCAGTTATAAACCCATGGAGTGTTTACTTAATTGGAAAACAGGGGCAAGATCCAGGGTGGGACCCACTTCCTTGGTTGGTTGAGGAAACTCACAAAAGAGGTATGGAATTTCATGCTTGGCTTAATCCTTATCGTGCAAGTTTAGATGTTTTTTCAGAAAATAACTTAACTGGTTCTGAGTATGAGAGACAGCTTAATGCTGCATTAGAAAATATGGATGATATGAATTTTGCAAAACAAAATCCTGATTTGTTAATACAAGGAGGAAGAAGAATTTTATTAAATCCTGCTGAAGAGAGAGTTCGTCAGCATATATATAATACAATCTTAGAGATTGTAAATAAATATGATGTAGATGCTATTCATTTTGATGATTATTTTTATACTGATGTTGCACTTAGTGCTGATAGAGCTCAATATATGGAAATGTCAAGAGCTGCAACATACTCGACATTAGCTCATCAAGATTGGCGTCGTCATCAAGTTGATTTACTAGTGGAAGGAATTCATGATCGTTTGGAAGCCTTTAATGATAGTAGTGATAGAGATGTTCAATTTGGTATTTCACCAGCCGCCGGATGGGCACCATCTACGCAAACTTGTCCAGCATATCCTAATGGTAGAGGTTTTGTAGATGGAATGGAAGGGTATCCATGTTATGGCTATAGTTCTTATCATGATTTATACGCTGACACTCGTAAGTGGGTAAAAGAAGAATGGTTAGATTATATTCTACCTCAAAACTATTTTGAACTAGGAAGATATCATGAAGAAATTACCGACTGGTGGAGTAGACAAGTTGAGGGAACAAGTGTTAAATTATATATGGGTATAGGTTTATATCAATATGGAAATTATGATTATTTGACTCAAGATGAATATGTTAATCAAATTAAATTCAATCAACAATATAGTAATGTTAAAGGGTATGTCATATTCTCATATCGAAGTTTCCTATATCGATCAAATCCGCAATGGGTTGAGGGAGTTAATAAACTTGAAGAATTATGGAATATAACTCCTTTATTACCTCATGGGATTACTAATGAAGCAACTGAAACAAAGGTTCAAGATATTAATTTACTTAGAAAAAACGGATTTGTTGAAATTAGTTTTGACTCGAATCCAAATGCTCATGGATATGTTATATATAGATTTAATCATGGTGATACACCAGATATCAGTAATAACAACATCTACAAATTAATTACTAATAAATCGGATAGCATAATGTTTAATGATTTTGTTGAAAATACACAAACATTTGATTATTATGTAAGAGCTGTATTAAAAGATGGTTCTTTGAGTGATTATACTGTACTAAAAGAAATGGAATATGTGTTTATAAATGATGCACCGACGATTAAATTTATTAATCATACTCAATCAAGAGTAATGGTTGCAAACGATAAATTTATGGTTGAAGTTGAAGTTGATGATATTAATGATGATGCTTTGGAAGTATTACTTAGCTATTCAACTAATGGGAGAAACTATTCCTCAAACACTCCTGTAAATATTGTAAATAACCGAGCTTATTTTGAATTTACAATTCCTCGTTATGAAACTGAATTAGGAAGTATTAGAGTTGGTGTTAGTGATGGCTCTGAATATGTTTATGTTTTCACGCATACTTTTGAAGTGGTACAAGATATGGGATTCTTACAAAGTCAGTTGTATTATCTAACAAAACAAATTAATAATTCTATTAAAGGGGTTTTGGGGTAGTTATGGGACCAGAAACTATCTATAGCCTAATCGCATCGGTTTTAGTATTAGGGCTTTTATATTTCATTTTATATAATGCAATTAACAATTCCAACTATATGAGGAAAGGAATAATTTTCTTAGCTTTCGGACTAATTATATTTGGTATAACTCTTTCTGGAGTTTTATATGATCTTAATAAGGGAGCCGTACTATCCTTAAGATACTTAGCATTTCCTTTAATAAATCTTGTATTTTTACTTATTTTTTCCATTTACTTTTTTTCATCAGCTAAAAAGTATAATCATAGTTTAAGAAAATTCAAAAAGACTACAACAAGAAATATTAACAATTATTTATATGTTGTTATTCGATATGAAGACTTTTATTTGCTTGATGGGAAAGATAAATTAAAAGGAGTTGTAATAAAGTTTGATAAAGATGTCTCTTTTCATGATGAAATGATAAATAGATTTATCGCTATAACAAAGACAAGTGTTGCTGATAAGAAGTATGTTGGTAAGGTAGTAGTTGACAATAAAGTTGAATCAATATATTATTGCTATAAAATTGAAATACTAAATATATCTGATAGTTTAAGCGTCCTTTCCCAAGTTAACAAATTTGATATCTATCAGAAACCAATGCTTGATTTTGATAAAGAGATTATTCTTAAAATGTTAATTGCTAGGTCTACAGACCCATTTGTGATAAAAAAGTAGGTGTTTATATGAAAGTGCAATTAATTCTTGAAGGTGGAGGGATGAGAGGAATCTATACCGCTGGGGTATTAGATTTTTTCATGGATCAAAAAATAATTTTTAAAGATGTTGTTGGTGTTTCAGCTGGTGCTGGAACAGCGCTAAGTTATTTGTCTAACCAACCTAAAAGAACCTATGATATGATGATTCAATATTCTGGTGATAAGAGATATTTGAGTATCAGTAGTTTCATCAAGACTGGATCAGCATTTGGAGTAGATTTTATATTCAAAGAAATACCAGCAAAGTATATGCATTTTGATTATGAAACATTTAAGAATAGAGATATGAAATTAATAGCAGTATGTAGTGATTTAAAAACAGGAAAAGCTGTATATCATCACATTGATGATGCTTATAGTAAAATTGATTATGTTATAGCATCTAGTTCGCTACCAATAGTATCTAAACCAGTTGTTATTGATAATAAAGAACTGTATGATGGTGGAGTTGTTGATCCAATTCCAGTAGAATATTCAATTGATAATGGATTTGATTATCAATGTATCGTTCTAACAAGAAATAAGGATTATCGCAAAACCAAATCTCTATCTAATAGAATTATATCAAGAAGCTTCTTTAGGCATAAAGAATTCTCCGAAGCAATATCTAATCGTCATATAAAGTATAATCAGACTTTAGATTTAATAGAAGAACTAGAAACGCAAAAGAAAGCAATTGTGATAAGACCTACTGAGCCGGTTACAATTGACAGATTTGAAACCGAACCTGATAAACTAACTGAATTATATGCATTAGGATATAATGATGCTAAGAATAAATTTCAAGAAATTCTTGAACTTTCTAGAAAAGTTGATAATCTAATCATTGAATAAACAATTAAATTAATAACTAGATATAAAATAAAAACCAGTTCACTTGAACTGGTTTTTTATTTTAAAAGGATTAGACTTTTTTATTTTTGAATATATTCATCTATTTCCATTTTCATTTTGTCGGATACCTTTGCCTCTATTAAAATATAATCATTTTGATATTCAATATTAATTACATTAGAATTGTTTTTTAAAGAGTTTAATATATCCATTTTAGTGTATGGAAGGTTAATTAGAACATGGGCTTCATTTTTATATAAAACACTTTCAATCATCTCAAGTAAAAGTTTTATATTTTTGTTATTTATGGCACTAATTCGTAATGCATAAAGATATTGAGGGGGAATATAAAAATAATCTTCGAGCAAATCGATTTTATTAAATACATATAAGACTGGAATATTTTCTACACCAATTTCTTTTAGAACTTCATTTGTCGTATCTATTTGTAATTGATAGTTTGGATTTGAAGCATCGATAACATGAATAATTAAGTCAGATTCAGTTATCTCCTCAAGAGTTGATTTAAATGCTTCGACTAATTGATGGGGAAGCTTACTAACAAAACCTACTGTATCTGTAATGATAAACTCATGGTTATTATTTAATTTAACAAGTCTTGATGATGTTTCCAAAGTGGCAAATAACATGTTTTTTTCAAGAACTTTTTTCTTTATTGCAGTGGATTCCTCCATTAAAGCATTTAAAGTCGATGACTTTCCACTATTTGTGTATCCCGTTAAACAAACAACAGGAATGTTGTTATTTTTTCTTTTCTTTCTTTGCAAAGCTCTTTCTTGCTTCAATAGTTCTAATTGATTATTTAAATAAGAGATTCGATCATTAATATTTCTACGATCTAATTCAAGTTTTGTTTCTCCTGCACCACGTCCATGGGCTCCGTTACCACCGGTACCACGTTGTCTAGACAATCCTTCTCTTAGTCCACTCAACCTAGGTAACATATATTTTAGTGAAGCAATATCCACTTGTAATATGGCTTCTTTGGTAGTTGCTCTGGATTTAAAAATTTCTAATATTATATAGGTTCTATCATAAACTGTAATATCAATAATTTTTTGAATATTTGATATTTGTGAAGCAGTTAATTCGTCATTAAATACTAATGCATCCACTTCAAGAGTTTCAGCAATTATTTTTATTTCTTCTAGTTTTCCTCTATGTACATATGTCTTTGGATTAATAACATTTGCATTTTGGGTTATAATATCCTCAACATCTATATTACAAGCAATACAGAGTTCTTTTAATTCCTTCATTTCGTAATCATGAATTTCTTTTGTTGTTTTATTTAATCCGACTAGGATTGCTTTTTGATTCATTAAAATCACCTACTATCGATAGATATTATAGCACAAATTCGCAAATAAAAAAAGAATTAATTATTGTAAATTAATTCTTCACTTAAGTCTTTTAGTGCAAAGACTTTATTCACTGTAAACAATGCAATTGGAACAAATATTAATGCTGTTAAACCTTCTGCGATTGAATATGCATACCATATATTATTAACATTAACTTTTGAAAATATAATTGCTGCAGGAATAAGGATAATTACTTGTCTAAACAAACTCATCATCAAAGATTTATATCCATGACCGATTGCTTGGAAACTCATCGCAAATATTATTGAAAATACTGCAGGAATAAAGCTTAGGCTAATTGTTGGTAGAGCCCTTTTGCCAATTGTAATCATGTCTTCATTTGGGCTAAAGAAACTTAAGAGTGTTTCCGGTATAGTTTG
>JBAYTC010000077.1:0-5353 GCA_041675825.1 Bacilli bacterium
ACTGTTTGACAGGTTTTATTATACTGAATAATTCATCATCATGTTTTGTAAGCGTAAATTTATTCATATCAAACATATATACCTCCTTTCTAAACAAAATACAATTTAACAATTTGTTTAGAATGCAAAATTATAGTTTATCATTTATTATAGTTTATCATTTATTATATTATATCATAAATCAATGTGAATATTATACAATGGATGATATTAATCATGTGATATTTATTCATACTTATATTTTTTTTAAATCGAATCCATCATGAATTTGTTTGACCTACATTAAGAAAGCTTTATCGAAGTGACAAATTAGTAGTCGCTAGAATATAATATTAAATACTGATAAAAGATTTCTATTTGCATTTTAAAAAGGTCTGAATATTATATCAAACCTATTATTTCAATATGTGGTTGTTGACCTATTGTGATAAAACAACGCACCCTATTTTAAATGCGTATGTCGACTTATCTTGGTACAATTAAAACTTCTAAAATGGATGACATATTTGAAGTGAACCATTTATAACGAAGTCAATATAATCCTTTTTCAATGATGTCCCCATGGAGTTTAAATTAAATTATTATAAAAAAGTGGATTTGTTATCATTTTTTGCAAATTTAGATTTTTTATGTAGAAATCACATATTAATATCTCTATGTATTTAAAAATATAATATACTTTTTAGTATGAATTTTTTAATTATAATGTTAATGTATTGATAATATTGAGTTTTAAATGTTCCATATGATTGAACCTTTATGGTTTAATCGTCCACATTCCAGTCCAAACTGATTGAACACTGGTATTATTCTGTTACGTATATTAATTTTCCTGAATAATTTGAAGTTTTATTTACTAAAAAGTATACTCATCATCTTCGTCTTCCTCTTCGTCTTCCTCTATTTCATCAAAATCACTCTCAAGAGGGTATTCATCAAGTTCGACTTCTAATGCACAATCTGCACATAAAATCCTAGAAAAATCATCCAACCCAATATCTAGTTTGGAATGAAGTCTATAAGTCGAATCATCTTCAATTGGATCAAATGATTTATTGCATCCTTCACAAGTTTCCATATAAACACCAGTATCTTCAACTAAGATAGCTTGTATAGCACAATCACCACACAAACATCTGACAAGATTAGAGTAATTATGCAAAGGATATTCCAATAGAAACTCATCTTCTGCATCTTCTTCAAAAAATTCTTTGCCGCATTGATCACATATATTTTTATCCATTTTTTATGTCTCCTTTATTATTTGAATAAGCATCATTTGCATTGGGCTTTAACTTCTTTGTATATGTTTTAATATACCTTGCTATTTGTATCAGCAATTAAATTATATACTATTTATCCTATTTTTCCTATATTAAATTAAACTTTCACATATGTACGGTGTCATAACACAATTTATATGAGACTTTTTTAAATGTGAAATATACAGGTGTTAAAACTCTTTACCGCGGGAGAAAATTGCCACAAATTCCCCCTCTAGAAGAGCATGAGTCACCTGGATATTATACCACACAAATAATATATCATTTTAACGCCACTCAAAATTCTAATTTTTTCATTCTTAGCTATGAAGTTTTTTGATAATCGTTAAATTCTAGTTATCCATTGGCTAAAAACCTTAAACGGCATTCAAACTTTTTATCCAATATACCTATCAAAAAATTTACTTCAAAGCGAAAATAGAGATTTTCGTCTTTTATTCCTATTAAAAAAGACTCGAAAAATCGCTATATTATGTCAAACCTATTATTTAAATATGTTTAAAACTACCCATTTTGAAACAATTACACATCTCTTTGTATGAGATTGATTTTATTACCTATCACTAAGTTGATAACAAAAACGGGAATGATTAAAATCTCAACCATAGCTATCTCGTTTCAACAAATGTCTTGAATGTTTCCATACTTGCCTCTGTCTTTTTAATGAACTTTTCAATTGGTATATCTACATTTTCTTTGAAGCGAAACTCACAATCCATAACCCATAATACTCCCTTGTCATGTTTGGAAAAATGATTGATACAACGATTCCAAGTTCCATTCAACTCATAAATGATTGCAACTGTATTAGGAAAAAGAATGCTTTCGATAGTTTCTTTCATCACAACTTCTTGCCCGTTATGCATGAAGATTAAGTTCGCAGAATGATCATCGATTAAATCCACTCTAACTAAACCTTGTTCCCATTTTGGCATTTGTTCATGATTAATAATCAAGTTTGCAACATTTTCAATTTGATTATTAATTACTGTTGAACATTGATATTTCATACTATCCTCCAAACTAAAATATACACATTTCATGTCTTTTAAACATGAAATTGATCTTTGTGTATTTTACCTTTTTGTCTTTAAAACTTTTGACTAAAAAGTTTTCTTTTATTACTTATTATTATATCATAAGTCGCTAAAAATTGAAGTCATCTAAATGAATACATCCTTCAAAACATCACTTCCACTATGCTTTTGCATAATATCTTACATCTATTATACACTTTTTTTATTTTTTTAGAAGGTATGTTTTTACTTTTTATGATTTTTTGTAAAAAATATTTACTACTTAATGTCATTTTATACTATGAAATCAAAACGATCTATACTGTAGAATAATATTGCACTATTAAAAAAATATAAAAAAGGTCTGATTATTATATCAGACTTGTTATTTCAATATGGAGCAGGTAACGAGAATCGAACTCGCATCTTCGCCATGGCAAGGCGGTATAATAGCCGTTATACTATACCTGCAAATCACTATAAATATTATACCAAAGCAACAATGAAAAAGCAAGAATTTTTTAAATAAATTAATTAAAATCGCAAGAACAATTCTTGCGTTTTTAATTAATCCTCTTTTTTTGTTTTAACTAATTTACGTCTTCTTCTTAATGATATTTTAATCATCCATCCAGATCTATATTTTAAGTCTATGTACCCTATAATACTTATAATTAAAGCACCAATTGTATTTAATATATAATCCTTCATTGTATCTTTAAGAGCAGCTCTGCCCAACCATAATTCACCAGTAATTGAATCTCTAAATCTTTGCATATTACCACCAGTTAAACCATCTACACCATATTCAAATATTTCCCAAATAACTCCTACAGCTAATGAAAAACAAAAAACAAACACAGCAATAAAACCAGGACTTAATTTAAATTCTATCTCCGGCTCTTTATTTAGTATATTAAGCAATGAAAACCCTACAACGCCGATTAATGAACCACTAAAAAGATGTAAAGCTGAATCCCACCAAGAAACATAGACAAAAAATCTTCCAATTTCACCTAATAATAAAGCTGCTGTAACAAAACCTAAATATATACGTAAAAATAAATCTGGTACAACAATATTCCATTTTTTATTAATATAGTTTGGAATAAAAGAGGACAGCAACAATATTAAGGCATTTAAAGATATAAAAGCATAGTCACCCAATTGTGAATCATCTGTTCTGTTTAATAAAATACCCGTAACTCCATATGCTAACAATAGTATTGTAATCACTCTGATTGACCAATACATTATTAGAGTACCCTTTTTCTTCCTTAGGGCTTTTTTATTTATAATTGAATTACTCATACAATACTCCTTTACTAATCAATTATATAAAATAAGGTTTAAAAAGTCAATAAAAAGAAAATCAGCAAGGACTTAAACCTTGCTGATTAGTGGTTAAAAAAATTGTTATAATTAGTGTAATTTGGGGAAATTTTTATAAGTAATGGTGTGGAATTACTTATAAAATTTAATTAGTCTCTGAAGACTTTTCTCTTAATTCTTTTGATGATTTTAAATTGATAAATGAAACTCTCTCCGCAATAACTTCAATCATATTTAGTTTCATTCCATTTACTTCATTCTGTTTTACTTGAATTCTACCTTTAACTCCAATTGTTGAACCCTTTCTACAAAAGTTAAAAACACTTTCCGCAATTCCGCGCCATATTGTGACATTAATAAAATCAACATCACATTCTCCTGTTTCAGGATTTTGAAAAGCTCTTTCTACTGCTAGAACAATATTACATACTTTTAATCCTTCATCTAGAGTTTTCAACTTTGGATCATCAGCTAATCGTCCTACCAATATCAAATTATTTAGCATAACTCACTCCTTTCTTCTACTTTTTGCCGGCTAGAGTAATTATACTAAATAAAATTTTATTATACAAACGACTTTTGTCACAGTAAAAATTGTTTTTATAATCAATTTTGAATTATGTGTAATAAAAATTTCTAATTATTATTTTCAATTTAAAATTCTTTCAACAATTAATAAAATACTAACTTTTTACTAGTATGTTAGAAAATTTTAGTAAATATTTCTTGGTATTTTATAAAATAGTAAATAACAAATCCCCAAAACTTAAAAATATTTAATTAGACTAATATAATCTATGATTTAGGAAGAACTATATAACTTGAAAATTTATCTTCCTTAAAAATATTACTATAGCTAATTAAGTCATCTTTAGTTTTCTTTTCAAACTCATCAAGAAAGCTAAACAAATCTCCACCTCTAATTAATGTGTCTATATAAACATTTGCTATATACTCTAAACTATTAAAGCTTTTAATAAATGAACCAATAGTCGCTTTTTTCATACGATCAAATGAGTTTTGATCGATGTTATGATTATTAACATCAATTAAAGTAGTTTTAATAAAATCAATAAATTCATTTGGTTTATTGGAATTAGTCATGATATTAATATAACCAAAATCTTTTTCAATAGTAACACTATATCCAAGACCCGTCGTTATTAAATCATTATCAAGCAAATACTGATAGTTTTTAGATGACTGACCAATAATATATTCTAGTAGTAATCTAATCATCATTTCATCAATCATGATTTGATTAAAATCATATTTTTTAGTAATAAGTTTAAACCCAACATAAACTTTAGGAGTAACAATATCCATTTGAATCGTGTCTGATACACAATTTATTTCTTCATCCTCTATTATTTGTTTCCTAACTACTGGTTCTCTTTTTGTAAAGATTTTTTTATTTTGATTATCAGTAACAATCTGTAATATTTTTGAAGGATTAACATCACCAACAACCATCAAATACATATTTGAAGGATGATAAAATGTATCATAACAAAGATTTAATACTTCTTTTGAAATGCTTTTAATACTTTCTTCTGTACCAACAATATCCTCTCGCATCGGATGTTTTTTAAACAAGTTTTGCAACAATCCTAAGTATGCTCTACTAGAAGGTTTGTCTTTATACATCATTAGTTCTTGAATAATAATTCCTTGTTCCTTAATAACATTTTCATCAGTGAAGTGAGGAGTTTGAACAAAATC
>JBAYTC010000078.1:0-5341 GCA_041675825.1 Bacilli bacterium
AAATGGAATGATTCTCTAGAGTTAGATCAACTGCTATTTGAAGGTCAAGCAAGAGCATCAATGTTTGCTAGAAACAATTTGAAAAAAGTATATACAAAAATCGGATTAAATAGAAAATAAAAAAACATAGCAAAAATTTTTGCTATGTTTTTTATTTATGATTTACTAAGTAATAATTCTTTTTTCCTCTTCTTATTACTGTAAATAAACCACCTATTGCATTTTCCTTAGAAACAATAAACTCCATATCATTTACAATGGTACCATTAATTGAAACAGCGTTGTTTTTAATGAATTCTCTAGATTCCCTTTTTGAAGAAGCCGCTTTAACTAAAACTAATAAGTCAACAATATTTAAACTGTCTGCTAGATCAATAGACGGAACATCCTTAAAACACATTTTTATCTCTTCAACATTTAGTTCCTTAATATCACCTTTAAACAATGCATTAGTTAACTTTATTGCATTATCTAATCCAATTTCTCCATGAACCATTTTAACAACTTCACTAGCAAGTACTTTTTGTGCTTCTCTTAAATGTGGTGCTGTTATTACTGTTTCTTCTAATCTCTCTATTTCTTCTTTTGTTAAAAAGGTATAGTATTTGATAAATTTAATAACATCACTATCGCTCGTGTTAATAAAGAATTGATACATTTCATATGGTGAGGTCTTCTTTTCATCAAGCCAAACTGCCCCAGACTCAGTTTTCCCAAACTTAGAACCATCACTTTTTGTTATAAGCGGAATAGTCAATCCAAAAACCTTAGCATCTGGCCCTTCAACCTTACGTATCAATTCCATGCCAGCAGTAATATTACCCCATTGATCTTGACCACCTATTTGCATCTCACAATGAAGATTCTTATCTTGATACATTTTTAAAAAATCAATTGATTGCATAACCATGTATGAAAACTCAAGATAAGTTAAACCTGAATCAATTCTTGACTTAACTGATTCTTTAGCTAGCATGTAGTTTAAATTAAAATGCTGACCATATTCACGCCACATTTCAATTGCACTAAGTTTACTTAACCAATCATAATTATCAACTGAAAAAGCTGTTTCATTATCAAATGGTAAAAACTTAGCAAATTGTTCTTTAAACATCTCACCCCATTTTGCAACAATCCCCTCATCATTCATAGATCTTTGAGATTTCTTTCCACTTGGGTCCCCAATTAAACCAGTTCCACCACCAGTTAAAGCAATTACTCTATGCCCTGCTTTATGAAACCTAAGTAATGTCACAATTGGTAAAAGTGACCCAATATGCATACTATCTGCAGTAGGGTCAAAACCGCAATATAATGTAATCGGATTTTTTAATCTTTCTTTTAATTCTTCTTCATTAATAACATCATATATTAATCCACGCCATTTTAATTCTTGTAATAATTCCATATTTTCCTCCATATAAATAAAAAAAGCCCTTATAAATAAGGACTAGAAATTCCAGCGGTACCACCTTAATTCACTTATAACAAGTGCACTTTAAATCATTGAAGCTCCTAAGTTGTATTTCTAATAGTAACCTTTGATAGTTTCCACCCAACACTATCTCTCTATAAATAAGGATTAAAATTATACTTTTACTTATTCATCACTTCTATTTAGTTGATTCTCTCCAAATAACTTTGTATTCTACAAATACATTCTCAGGTTTTGCTTCCTCAGGATTTTTCATTAAATCAGTAAGCTTTTCCATAGCAACATTACCTATTTCATAAATTGGTGTTTCAACACAAGTTAATTTTGGAATTGACAATTCCGCGTATCTAGTGTTTTGAAAGCCAATAATTTGCATTTCATCAGGTATTTTAATACCCATTTTAGAAGCTGTATTCATAAAAGAAACCGCCATTGAATCACGAACAGATAAAACTACTTCCGGACGATTTTTCTTCAAATAATCTTCAAACTGTTTTTCATTTATTGCCAATACTCCACTTGAATGTAAAATGTTAAGTGGTAAATTAGCTTCTTTCATAGCTCTAATATAACCTTGCTCTTTATACTCATTTACAGAATATGTATGTTCTGTACCTACAAAGCAAATGTCTTTATATCCGCGCTCAACCATTTCTTTTGTCATACGGTAAGCACATTCTTCATTATCAATTGCGACACTACCAAAGTTCTTACTCTTAGATAATGCATTAACAAAAATAACTGGAACTGGAGTATTCTCTATTTGTTGATAGATATCATCTGTCATTTCATCGTTCATAAAAAGTATACCATCAACACTAGAAGCAATAATTTCGCTCCACGCATCTAGTTTATTTTCGTCATCTTTTAAAACAAACAAACGAATTGAATAGCCAAATTTTCTCGCACTATCAGAAATACCTTGAATCATCTCAGAGATAGAGGCCCTTAAAAATGTTGGAACAACAACTGCTACAGTCGTTGATTTTCTACTAGCTAGACCACGCGCATTGGCATTAGGTTTATATCCTTTTTCCTTAATAATACGCATAACTTTATCTCTAGTAGCCTTTTTTACTTTTTCCGGATGGTTCAAAACTCTAGATACAGTTGCCAAACTAACGCCTGCGGCACCTGCTATATCATAAATTTTTGCTTGATTCATATAATCACCTCTACTTATCTACTAATATGATACCATAAAATGAAAACAAGTTCAAGTGTTTTCACTTAATACTTTTAAGAAAAATAAAAAAAGCAGAAATCTGCTTTTCTTATTATTTTCTTTCTTTGATACGGGCAGCTTTTGCTGATAAAGTACGAATGTAATTTAACTTTGCACGTCTTACTTTACCCTTACGAACTACTTCAATTAAAGCAATGTTTGGTGTATGGATTGGGAAAGTTCTTTCAACACCAATTCCGTAAGAAATCTTACGAACTGTGAATGTTTCACTTATTCCACCACCGCGTCTTTTTATTACTAATCCTTCATACGCTTGGATACGCTCACGGTTTCCTTCTCTGATTTTTACAGATACTCTAACAGTATCACCAGGACGAAATTCCGGAACATCATTCTTCATGTATTCATTAGTAATGGCAGCAATTAATTGTTGACTCATCTAATTCACGCTCCTTCTTCCAATGTTCATTTCTATCATGATAATAGCAGCGGAACACCGTGTCTAGTCTTAATTAAAGACCTTCTATATTATACTCTAACCATAGGTAAAAGTCAATCAAACAGTAATCTATTTTTCTTCTTTTTTTATTTTTGCCAACATATCTAAATCAGCTTTAGATAAATTACAGTTTTTAAGTAATTCAGGCTTTCGTAAATACGTCTTCTTGAGCGAACTATATCGACGATAATCATTTATATTTTTGTGATTTCCTGATATTAAAACCTCAGGAACACTATACCCATCATAAATTGCTGGTTTTGTGTATTGAGGGTATTCTAACAACCCATCATTAAAGCTCTCTTCAACTGTTGATTGTTCACTAATTGCTCCAGGAATTAATCTTGCAACACTATCAATAATACTTAGGGCAGCAAGTTCTCCCCCCGTTAGAATAAATTCTCCAATCGATACTTCTTCATCAACATAGTTAAGAACCCTCTCATCAATACCCTCATAATGACCGCAAATAATAATCAAATGGTTTTTTTCAGAATACTCTTTGGCTTTATTTTGATTAAAGATATTTCCTGAAGGAGAAGTAATTATTTTATGAGCATTATTAAAATTGTCAATGCTTTTTAAACAGTCGATAACTGGTTGAACTGCTATTAACATTCCTGCACCACCACCATAAACTGTATCATCAACTTTCTTATGTTTATTTAATGAAAAATCTCTGAAGTTATGAACTCTAATTTTTATTAGTTCTTTTTCAATAATTTTTTTAAGAATTGATGAATTTAATACACCATCAAACATTTCAGGAAATAATGTTAAAACATCGATAATCATAATAAACCCTCAATTGTCTCAACAACAATCACATCATCATTTATTTCTTTTATAAATTCTCCAACAAATGGAATCAAAGACTTCTTTCCATTATTATTAATCTCTAGAATGTGACCTTGAGGAACTTCTAACATATCAACAACAATTCCTATATTAATATTGTTTTGATCTACTACCTTCATTCCAACTAAATCCTCGATAAAGTACTCATCATCGTCTAAGTCACTAGGGCTATGGGTAGTATAAATTTCTAACCCAACAAACTCTAAAACAAGATTGATATTATCAAGATTGTTAAATGTGATTAAGTCAAATCCTTTATGAACTCTGTGAGAATTAATCTTAATTTCGGTATATTTATCATTTTGCTTTAAAAACAAAATGCTTCCTTTTTTAAAACGATCAAAATCGGTTTCTGACTTTACTTTCAGTTCTCCTTTGATACCATGTGTTCCAATTATTTTCCCAACTTTATACATAAAAATTTCTCCATTTCTATTTATATTATACCAAAAAAAATAACTAACTCAAGCGAGTAAGTTATTTTTTTATTCTTGCAGCTCTTAAAGAATTAAGAATTGCCAACAATGAAACTCCTACATCGGCAAAGATTGCTTCCCACATATGAGATATCCCCAATGGAGCTAGTACTAAAACTATGATTTTCACAGTTAAAGCAAAGATTATATTTTGATATACAATTCTTTTTGTTTTATTAGCAATTTTAATTGCAAGAGGTAATTTAAGTAAATTATCATCCATCAATACAACATCAGCAACTTTAATTGCAGCATCACTCCCTAAAGCCCCCATAGCAATACCGACATCTGCACTACTTAAAACAGGAGCATCATTAATGCCATCACCAACAAATACTTGATTTTTAGTATCTTCTTTTCTTAATTTTCTTAATTTCTTTACCTTATCAACTGGCATCATTTCTGCATAAATGTGTTTTATACCTAATTCGTTTGCAACTTTACTAGCTACATTTTGTTTGTCTCCTGTAATCATTGCAACATTTATACCCATTGATTTTAAACTATCGATAGCTTCTTTTGCTTCATCGCGAATAACGTCTTTTATAATGATATATCCTACATGTTTATCGTTTTTAGCAACATAAACAACAACTCCATCACTCTCAACTTTAGGAACCTTAATCTTCATCTTTGTCATGAAAATATCATTACCTACAGTAATATCGTCTTCATCTAAATAAATCTTAGCACCTAACTTGGAATTCTTTGGATGAAGAGTAATTCTTCTATCATCAATATTATCTCTTCCATATTCTTCGACTATTGATCTAGCAATTGGATGATTGCTGCTTAACTCACAATATGCTGCAAGCATCAATACATCTTCTTCACCGGTCTTAACAACCTCTTCAACACTAAATTCACCTTTTGTTAATGTACCAGTC
>JBAYTC010000079.1:0-5222 GCA_041675825.1 Bacilli bacterium
ACTTAAGTAACTACGAAAATGTTATTATCGGTGGTTCGATTTATATGGGTATGCTTAATAGGAATCTTAAAAAATTTATTTTGAATAATCAAGAAATACTGCTTTCTAAGAATTTAGGACTTTTTGTTTGTGCAATGGCAGAAAAAGATGAACTGGAAGAAGAAATAAAAGCAAACTTTCCGAAGGCTTTATACGATAAAGCGCAAAAAGTATATTGTTTAGGTGGAGCATTTAATTTAGAAGAAATGAACTTTTTAGAAAGGTTTATTGTTAAGAAAGTTGCAAAAATTAAAGAATCAGTATCATATATTAATGAAGAAGAAATAAAAGAGTTATCAAGTAAGTTTGTTTAAATTAGATTATAACTGTCGATTATATTTTTTTGGAAAATTGATGAAGGAAATATAGAAGATTTTATAATAGCTGCTATTAGTTTCCACAAAAATCTTATTTAGATTAAATGAATTTATTCATTTAAGGTGAAAATTAACGAAAAAATTATCATTAATATAACAGCACTAGTTCACTTACCTTACTTGTTTATTTATTTTATGTAGAAATGATTTCAGATTTATAAACTAGCATAAAGGCTAGTTTTTTATCCGATGATTTAAAATAATTGACAAGTTGTTCATATATAGTATAATTAAATTATTACTTAACATAGAAGTTGTAGTAATGAAAACTAAGGAGAGAACAATGAAAATAATAAACAGATTTGATTTTGATAAAAAGCCGCTTAAAGAAAAGTTTTTTTTAAGCCCGCTAGCATTCTTATTAAGTTTCCCTACAGTTTGGAAAAGAAGATTGAAAGTTAATAAAGTTGACATGAAGGGGTTAAAGCCTCCATATATATTATTATGTACTCATCACGCATTTATAGATTTTAAAGTTACAACAGCTGCAATTTTCCCAAGAAGAGCAAACTATATAGTAGCAATAGATGGGTTTATTGGTCGAGAATGGTTACTTAGAAATGTAGGAGCAATAGGAAAAAGAAAATTCACCTCTGATACAAAATTGGTTAAACAGATTAAATACAGCCTAGAAAAACTAAAGAACATTGTAGCAATTTATCCAGAAGCAAGATATTCACTTGCTGGAACTAATGCAATATTACCTGACTCTTTAGGCAAAATGGTTAAATTATTGAAAAGACCTGTCGTTGTCTTAAATATGCATGGAAATTATTTATCACAGCCAGTTTGGAACTTAAAACAAAGAAATAATCGAATAGCTGCTGATATGACTCAGATCATCAAACAAAGTGAAATTGACAACATATCTGTTGATGAAATAAACGATAGAATTAATAAAGCTTTTGAATATGATGAATTTAAATGGCAATTTGATAACAAGATAAAAATTACTTATAAGAATAGAGCTAAAAATCTTCACAAGGTTTTGTACCAATGTCCACATTGTTTGAAAGAACATGAAATGGATTCTGATCTAAATAAGATTTGGTGTAATTCGTGTGGAAAAACCTATGAAATGGATGAGTATGGAAAACTAAAAGCTACAGTTGGTGAAACAGAGTTTTCTCATATCCCTGATTGGTATGAATTTGAAAGAGAACAAGTAAGAAAGCAAATTGAAAATAATACATATCATATAGAAGATGATGTATTAATAGAATCTTTACCAAACGCTAAAGGATATATCCCATTAGGAAAAGGACATTTCGTTCATGATATAAATGGATTTCATCTTTCTGGTCAAGATATTGAAGGAAAACTTGATCTATCAAAAGAACCACTTTCTCTATATTCTCTTCATATTGAGTACGACTATATGGGTAAAGGTGATTGCTTTGATTTGTCTACATTAAATGATACATATTATATATACCCTCAGAACTTGAAAAGTGTTGTAACAAAACTACATTTTGCTGTTGAGGAGATATACAAAATAGAAAAAGAGAAAATAAAGCAATTAAAAAAATAAATATATAATAAACTCGAATAATTCGAGTTTATTTTTTCATTATAATCGAATATATCATATAAACAATATAATAAAATTGTGTTAAACAGAAATTGAGTCTTTATAATTTCAAAGCAAAGATATAATTTACAATTAACTGTAAAGTATCCCATGCTCATCTTCATCATGAAAATTTGCATTAAAAAAAGGATAACTAATTATCCTTTTTACTTTGTGCATTATGAACTACAATTTGTGGGAACGCAAATTTAATCTCATTACTATCCAATATTTCTTTAATGAATTTTCTGATTCCTCTTTCAACTGCATAGTGTTGTTCATTTAATGTTTTCGCAATTACTCTAATATTTACACTACTATTTGCAATTTCAGTAACACCAACAACAACTGGGTCTTCGATGATTTGTTCAAATAAGTTTCGCACTTTTGGCAGTTCAATTGTAAGAATTTCTGTTGTTTTTTGGACGTCCTCTTCATATGCTATGCCGAATTCAACAACAGCTATAGAAGGATTTAGTGAAAAATTTGTTATATCCCCGATATCTCCATTATTATATATCTTTATTTCACCTTTCCAGTTTCTAATTTTAGTGGTTTTTAGACCGATGTCGGTAACAACACCCTTAAATCCTTTCACTTCAATCGTATCACCTACGTTGAAATGATTTTCAAAGATGATAAAAAAACCACTGATTAAGTCGTTAATGAATTTTTGAGCTCCCAGACCAATCACTAATCCTAGGACACCAAGACCGGCAAGTGCTGGTCCAACATTAACTCCCCATATTGCAAGTACAGCTATTATTGTTATAATACCTACTACATATTTTACAACACTAATCATTAATTTTGCGATAGTTTTTTTTCTTCTATCGTTAGGTAGATTAGATTTTCCAACTCTTAATAATGCGATTTTTACAATTTTATTTATTAACATTGCAATAAAAATTGCTATTATTGAACCAAGAATTCGGCTAATGCTTTGAGTAAAGAATTCTTCGATTTGTTCAATTACATATTCTGCAGTGACATCTAAACTAAACCCCCATAGAAACATTATTGATATGATTGCAGCGACTGTTAATAAAAACAGTATAAAGTATGATAACACAATTAGTTTTCCACTAATCGCATCTCGATTTTTTTCAATAAGTCTTTTATCAAAGATAAATAGTGCAATTAGAAAAATTATAATTGCAGCAGTGATTGCTGATTTTAAACCAACTGATAATAAAATGATCATACATGTTCCTCCTCGTTTAAAATATTATATCATGTTATAGATTTTTTTTCAATCTTTTGAAACTTTAAGCAAATAAATAGCAATTTAACTCTATTTTTAGTATAATAAATATAATAGAGGTGTATTAATGATTAAAGAAGTTTTGAAACTACAAAAAGATAAAAAGTTAATAATTCAAGGGCTTTTGTTTTTTATAGCATTTCTATCTATATTTACTATTGTGGATCATTTAAACACTAGTTATGCAATAATTCTTGATGAATTCGGTGGGTGGATACTTTCTGTCCATATACTACTTAATGTAGTTATGAGTTTTTTAAGTGCACTCATGTATAATTTAAGTTCGGGTTTACTTAAATTATCTTCGAAGGAAGGTAAAGGATCTTTCTTAACAGGCATTGCAATAATTTTTGGGATTGTCACTTATGGTTGTACACCTTGTGTAGTAGCATTTTTATCGGTTGTTGGAATTACTTTAGTAGTAACTGTACTTCCATTTGCTGGATTATTATATAAAGTAATTGCTTTTGGAATCTTAATTTTAGGTTTAATAATCTTGCTCTTAGAAATCAAATATATTAAATGTAAAGTAAACCTTCCTAAAGAACAAAAAAACTAACAAATTAATAAAACTTGACCTATATCAAGTTTTTATATATTCTATATGGTATAATTAAGATGTAAGGGGTGAATAATATGAAAAAAAACATATTTAAATTAGATACATTAACATGTCCTTCATGTGTTAGGAGAATTGAAGTTGCTTTATCAAAAACAACTGGTGTAGAAAATGTTGAGGTGTTGTTTAATTCTTCTAAAGCTATAGTAAGTTATAATGAAGAACAAATTAACAACTCTGAAATTTCTTCAGTTATTGAAAATCTTGGTTTCAAAGTATTAAAGACACTGTAAATATGATAAAGATTAATAGACATTTATATATTGGTATATTATCAATATTATTTGTTGCTTCTATTATCTTCAATAAATTCTATGCAGGTGAAGTATATTCAATTATAGCAATGCTATTATTAACAGTCCTTGCAGGATTACATATATTTAAAAAAGCTTTAATTGATTTAAAGTACTTAATCTTTGGAATTGATTTACTAGTAATGATTGCAGTAATAGGAGCAATAATAATCGGGGATTATTTTGAAGCAGCAGCTGTAACTTATTTATTTACATTAGGCCATTACTTAGAAAAAGGATCTTTAGAAAAAACCAGGAGTGCTATAGCAGATTTAATTGACCTTAAACCAGTTATGGCTAGAAAAATAGTGTATGATGTTGAAGTTATAATTCCGGCTGAAGAAGTAGTAGTTGGGGATATACTATTGGTTAAACCAGGTGAAAAAATACCTGCTGATGGATCAATAATTGAAGGTTACTCATCAATAGACGAACAGATGATGACAGGTGAGTCATTGCCTGTTGATAAAAAAAATGGTGATTTGGTTTATTCAGGTACAATAATCAGTTCTGGATATATTAAAATGAAAGCCTTAAAAATTGGCGACGATACAACCTTTTCTAAAATAATAGAAATGGTAGAAGAAGCTCAAGATAAAAAAGCAAAGACTCAAAAATTTATTGAAAAATTTGCAAAATACTATACACCATCAATTATAGTGTTTTCTATAGCAATATATTTGATAACATTTGATATTAGAATGGCGATAACGATGTTGGTAATAAGTTGCCCTGGTGCACTTGTCATATCAACACCAGTTTCAATTGTTGCCGGCATTGGTAATGCTGCTAAAAGGGGAATATTGTTTAAAGGTGGAGAATCATTAGAAAAGCTTGCAAAGAATAAGATCATATTAATGGATAAAACAGGTACTCTTACTAAAGGACAACCGACTGTTAAACATGTTAAGACATATGATTTTAATGAAAATCATTTTATTAAGATCATTGGCTTAGGCGAGAAGTATAGTGAACATCCGATTGCTGCAACAATAGTAAAATTTTCAAGAGAACATGGAAACAAACTAACTGAAGAAATCAAGAATGTTGATTTCAGTAT
>JBAYTC010000080.1:0-5153 GCA_041675825.1 Bacilli bacterium
TAAACAATATTAAAGACATTTATAATATGAAATTAAACAAGATCATCATTGAGATTTTACTCTTTGATGATCTTTTTTTGTTTTTTAAATGTTATTTTATCTAAATTTTTTTAAAAGACACAAATTAATTAAGTCTATGAAACTCTATTGTTTTTATTAGCCTTTTTGTGTAAGTTGTGTTCATATACAAAATCCCAATATTTGGCTTTTTCTTTATCTCTCTTTATCCCTATCCCTGTTTTATAACACTCAGATAGTATACTTTGCCCCAAGCAACTGTCGTTTCTTGCTGCAAGATTTGCCCAATAGTAAACCTCACTATCTATTCTTTTTACTCCACTTTCCTCCAAGTAACATTTAGCTACCCACCCTTGAGCATCAGGATTATCTTTTTTTGCAGCTATCATAAAATGGGTAAAAGCTTCATCATGCTTTTTCGTGTTATAAAGGCATAAAGCATATTTATACATCGCTTCAATATTTCCGTTTGATGCTGCTTTTTGATACCACTTACCGGCTTGATCATATGATGCTTCTACCCCAAAACCATTTTCGTACATAATACCTAGGTTAATGTCCACGTATTTATCATCAAATTCCGCGGCTTTTAAATACCAATAGGCTGCCATTTCATAGGACTGTGCTACTCCCATTCCAGTAAAATAGATTATACCTAGATAGAATGTAGAAGTAGGGTCTCCTAATTCTGCAGCTTTTTCCAAGTACATTGGTGCTATATAATAATTTGTATAGGGATATCCTGCTTCTACGTAGAAATACCACAAATTATAATATGCTAAAGCATAATCTTTGGATGCTGCCATCTGATAACAAGCTAACGCATTGTCTAAGTTTTTTGGAGTGCCTATGCCACTATAATGGCAATTGGCTAGTAAGTTTAACCCTCTTACATCCATTTTCTCTGATGATAATAAAGCATAGTGGAATGCTTTATCTTTATCTACATCTACTCCCAACCCTTTTAAATAGATTTCCGCTTTAATTAGATCTGTTGTTAGATCATCATCGTATTTCTCTAAATAACTTAGAAAATCTTTATACATATCTTCATCTTTAAAAACAATTGTTGACATTGGTTTACCTTCTTTTACCAAATCATAATACTCCTCAAAACTACTTACAATAACATCTTCATACTTACTCATAACATATCTCCTTATGGTTTTATTCCAAAAGAAAAGACCCCATCGGATGATGGAGTCTATAAAAAATACTTTTTTAGTATTCCCCATCATTCTAGCTTTAGCACCTTGTCATGAAATGATAGGTTGCTGAAGGGTCGTCGAGCTAGTCTCTCACCTTCTCTTTATGGTAACTTTAGTATATAATATTTAATTATAAATGTCAACCCTTATAATATGAAATGAATAAATTATTGGTTAGTTATTTGAAACTGGTTTATCAGAACAAATAATTTAATTAACATGCAAAATAATATAATTTTTATTAGAATTGTATTGACTTATTATATTATTGTGATATAATTTGAGATAGTATAGGTCCTTTAAATTATGACTGTGAGCATAATAAGGTTAGATTCTTTGAACACGCCTGAATTATAGACACAGTTAAAACTGTGTCTTTTTTTTGCGGGACCATACAAGTGAGAAAAGGAGAAATATATGTTTAAAACAAAACCAATTGATTCACATGTGGGTTATTTACCAGATGAAAAGCCGCGCTTTTTAAAATCGATTATCTTTGCATTACAACAATTCTTAGTAATGTTACCAGCTACGGTTTTAGCTGCATTACTAATGCATTTCAACATTCCAAGTGCGATTTTCGCTAGTGGAGTTGCTACAATAGTATTCTTATTTGTAACTAAAGGTAAAATACCTTTATATTATGGTTCAAGTTTTTCATACATTCCTGCGGTAGCAATCGTTATTGCATCAGCTGGTGATTTAGGAAATGGATTAGTTCCTATTGAATATATGGGAGCAATTCAAATTGCAATTATTTGTTCAGGCTTATTATCTATTGGTGCTGGTTATTTAGTTAAATATTTTGGCCCAGAAAAGATTGATAAGGTTTTACCTGCTACTGTGACTGGTCCAGTTGCAGCAATTATTGGTTTATCACTTGCAGGAAGTGCAGTTAGTAATGCTTTTACAATTAATCCAGATTCAGGAATGTTAAATGCAATTCCATTGATCGTCGCAGTTGTTACAGTTATGGCAATCATAATTCTAACTGTAGTTCTTAAAAAAGGATTTATTAGTCAAGTGCCTATTTTATTAGGTATGCTTATTGGTATTTTTCTTGATGTTATCTTGAATCTAATTGCTGGAAACCCTGTATTTGCTACTAGTAATATCGAACAACATACAGGTTTTGAAATGCTTCAATGGACTGCATTTAATACATTTGGTAAAATGGACTTATCAGTATTACCTTCAGCATTACTTGCTATTGTTCCAGTAGCACTTGTAACAATCCCAGAATCTACTGCTCATGTATATCAATTAGATTTATATGTAAATAATTTAGCAAAAGAAAAAGAATCCGATAAAGATTATCCTATTAGTACATTATTAGGCGATAATTTAATTGGTGATGGTGTTGGAGACATTGTTGCTACAGTTTTAGGTGGACCGGCTGGAACCAATTATGGTGAAAATATATCAGCTTCAGCAATCACAAAGAACTTTTCTTCTTGGGTGTTTGGAATTGCAGCAATAATCGCTATCTTATTGTCATTTACTCCACTGGCTTCATTTGCAGGTTACATTCCTAATGCAGTAGTTCAAGGAGCTAGTATTTACTTATTTGGTGTAATAGCAGCACAAGGTATTACATTAATGATTGATAAAAAAGTCGATATGTTTAATCCTAAGAACTTGGCTGTAATAGCATTAGTATTCATAATTGGTCTTGGTGGACATTATGCACTACCAAATGGTGGATTCCCATTATATAAAGTAGATGGTACAATTGTTCACTTCCCTGCGCTTGCTGCTGCAGCAATTATTGGTATTCTACTTAATGCATTCTTGAATTTAATAGAAAGCATTAAAGAAAAAGTATTAAATAGAAATAAATAAACAGAGTTTACTAAAGAAGCATCCTCTCATGCTTCTTTTTTACTTGAAAATTCACTTGAAATATAGTGATTACTTTGCTATAATAAAACTAATGTTTCGGAGGTATTTAAATGTTTTTATCAATCATTCCAAGTAGTGCTATTATGTTTGTAGCATTAGCTTTATTTTTAACAACTTATGTATTCCTATTATTATTACCAAAATATCGTGCTTATGTTGCCCTAATTGCCGCATTAGTATTTATTGTTTTAGGAATTAGCCCAGTAGGAGATTTATTGAATCAAATTGATTTTAATGTGTTAATGATGATTGCTGGAACAATGGGAATTGTCGCATTATTTATTGAATCAAAAATGCCGTCATTATTGGCGGATCTGATATTAAAACATGTTCCTAATGTTAAATGGGCAATAATTTACTTATCGCTATTTGCAGGTGTTGTTTCAGCATTTGTAGATAATGTCGCAACGGTGATTATGATTGCACCAGTTGCAATTAATATAGCAAAGAAATTAAAAATATCTCCAGTATTAAGTATTATTGCTATTGCAATATCATCTAATATTCAAGGTGCTGCTACACTTGTTGGTGATACTACATCAATTATGCTAGCGGGATCTTTAGATATGAGTTTTAATGATTTCTTTTGGTATCACGGAAAACCAGGATTATTCTTCATTGTAATGGCTGGAGCAGCTGTATCTTTAGTGGTTCTTTATTTTTATTTTAAAAAAGACACACAAAAAGTTGTTTGGGAAGAAAAAACAGAAGTTACAGATTATTTTCCGACTTTTTTGTTAGGTGGAATGATATTACTTCTAATAAGTGCATCTCTACTTAACATTCCTGCAGGTTTTGTTAAGAACCATATAAATGGTTTTATTGTTATGACATTACTATTTATTGGCTTAATATATAAATTAATTAAAACAAGAAACCCGAAAAGTTTACTTGAAACAGTTAAAGAAATTGATTACTTCACACTATTATTACTCGTTGGTTTATTTATTATTATTGGTGGACTAGAAACAGCAGGAGTAATAGAAAAAATTAGCGAAATTATTGTGAGTGTAAGTAAAGGTAATTTGTTTGTTACTTATACAATTTTAGTCTTTGCTTCTGTATTGTTTTCGGCATTCATTGATAACATTCCTTATGTACTCACAATGCTACCAGTTATTGCAACTCTGGGTACTAATTTTCCAGGGGTTGAAGGAACACCGTATGTATTATATTTCGGATTATTAGTAGGAGCTACTTTAGGAGGTAATATAACTCCAATCGGTGCTTCAGCAAACATTACTGGTATAGGTATTTTAAGAAAAGAAGGTTATGAAGTAAAAGCTTCAACATTCATGAAACTTTCTATACCATTCACTTTAGCGGTTGTTCTTTGTGGATATTTATTAACTTGGATTATTTGGGCATAAAAAAAGATGGATTTTAATAAAATCCATTTTTTTATTTACATTAAGAATGCACCTACAACTCCAGCAAGTAAAGTTAGAAGAATTGGGTTAATCTTTAGTTTAACATTTAAGAAAAATGCTAAAACAAATATGATTACTCCAATAATTTCTACTGATTCAAGAGGGTTAGTAAACACATCTTTTATAGTAAAACCTGGTATTAGTAGTATACCATTCGCAATTATTAAACTTGCTGCTGCGATTAATCCAACAGCTGCAGGTTTAATTCCATATAAAACTCCATTCATAATGTGGTTGTGACGATATTTATCAAGAAATATCATTACTATAGTAATTATTATTAGTGAAGGAAGTGCTACACCAACTGTTGCAAATGTTGCACCCCACATACCAGAGTCCAAGAAACCTACATAAGTTGCGGCATTTATTCCAATTGGACCAGGAACTACCATATCAAGTGCAGTTAAGTCCGCTAGTTGTGCAGGTGTTATTCCGTATTTTTGTGATTCAGTAATTATCATTGATAGCATTGCGTATCCACCACCGAATCCCAGAATACCAACTTTAAAGAATGTAAAGAATAGTTTAAGTAGTTGAGTCATTGTTTTCTACATCCTTTCTTTTCTTATTTATATATCGAAGATATAAAAAGCCA
>JBAYTC010000081.1:0-5084 GCA_041675825.1 Bacilli bacterium
AGTGACTCTTACAATTACTGTAACTATTGGTGAAAAAGAAAAAACTGGAACTGTTGAAGTAACAGTTAAACAATTACCAGTTAGCAAAATTGAAGATTTAATTGCTTTAACTCCAGCAAAAGCTTCAGATCCTAAGGTTTTAGTTGCTTTTGAAGGTGTTACAACTGGTATACAATATAATGGTTATTGGGTAGCTGATGAGACTGGCGCAATGTTAGTTTATTCAGGAAGCGCTCCAAAACCTACTGTAGGTCAAGTTGTTAAAGTTATAGGAGAACTTACTACATATAAAGATGGTGAACAATTTACATCTCAAATTAGTGGTTCTACATTTACTGTTGTTGAAAAAGATGCACCAACTGTAATTGCACCTGTAACACTTACATGGACTGATATCTTTGGATTAGGAATTGATACTTATGCAAAAGCTAAGGAACAAGGACAAGTTTACTATGGTAAGTATGTTACTATTACAGGTATTGTTGTTAGACCAGGTAGTAACGAAAACTATTGGAGACTAGTGAATCCTGAGGATGCTACTCAGTTTATCAGACTAGAATCTTTAGACTCAAATGCTTTATTAATTGAAAATAAAGACAAAACTGTTACAATGACAGTTATGATAAGAGAAATTAATTATATTAATGATCCGGGCACTTATAACAACTTTATTGCTAATACATTTGGTGGTACATACTTCACTGGAAATGTCAATTTAACAGTTGTTGAATAGTATAAAATTTAGGTTAAGAGAAATCTTAACCTTTTTTTAGTAAAAGTAATATCTGCTTATAATATATAAGTAGGTGGTGATAAAGTGAAAAGCAAATTTTTAAAAGAATTTAAGTTCAGTCATAGACTAGAACGAGCAGGAGTAAGAATTGAAGGAGAAACAGACAAGGAGTACACTAGAAGAATTAAAAATGCTAGATATGGTATAGAAGGTGAGGATAGGGTTAATTATCAATTAATGAATGTAGAATTGCCTATAGTTTGTATATCTGATTTAAGAGTAAGTGAAGAGTTTGGGTCAGCTCAAGCGGATTTTGTTATTATTAGTAGTAGGAAAATAATAATTGTTGAAGTAAAAAACTTATATGGGAGTGTAAAAGTCACAAAGAATCAAGAAGTTATTCGGTTAATACCGAGAATTAACTTTATTGAAGAAGAAGGAATGGGAAATCCATTTATTCAAGTTGAAAATCAGAGAAAAGTTTTTGAAAATCTAATCAAACAAAATTATTCAGGATATCAAATAGAATCATTAATAGTAATGGGTAATCCAAGAACGGCTATATATTTTGAAGAAGATGAATTCCCATTAATTAGGTATGATTATATGCAACAATATCTTGCTAAATGTATTGATGAAAAAGTAGACGATGAAAAGTATCATGAAATGATTAAACTAGGTGAGTTTCTGGTTTCGAAAAATAAAGTAAAAGATTTTAATGATTTTGGTGTAATCAAAAAAAGAATAATTAATAGGCATAGTACTGTTGAACTTGTTGGTGAGGAGAAAGAATTATTCTTAGAATTGATTGAGGAAAGAAAACGGATTTCAAGGTTAAAAAATATTCCGGTTTGTAATGTCTTTAATGATGTTGATGCCCTGAACCTAGTGAGATTTAAGCCTATAACTAGAGATGAAATGATATTAATACCCGGAATAAAGCTTAGAAAATTTCTAATGTTTGGTCCGGAAGTTATTGAAATTATCAAGAAATATTCTAAAAACTAACTTTATTTAAAACTATTCATGTGATATAATGTAAGTATAATGAGGTGTTCATATGGAAAAAAGAAACTGGTATAAAAGAGACATAAGTACTTCCCTATTGGGATTTGGTTGTATGCGATTTAATACGATAGATGGAGTGGTTGATGCTAATTTAGCTGAAAAATTAATTGATTTTGCCTACTTAAATGGAGTTAACTATTTTGATACTGCTAAAGTATACTTGGATGGACAAAGCGAACCAATTCTAGGCAAGGCATTAAATAAATTTGATAGAAAGACTTTTTATATTGCAACGAAATTTTCTATATGGAATTTTGAGGACATTAAAGATGTTGAAAATATGATTGATGAACAACTAAAAAGTTTACAGACAGATTACATTGATTTCTATCTCCTACATGCTATGAACAAAGATAGGTTTAAAAAGGTTAAAGATTTTAAAGTGTTAGAATTGGTTAAAAAATGGAAGAATGAAGGGAAGATTAGAAATATTGGATTTTCATTCCATGATGATTCAGAAACTTTTAAAGAAATAATAAACTATTATGATTGGGATTTTTGTCAGATTCAGTTTAATTACATGGACAAGAACATTCAACAAGGTATGGATGGTTACCGAATGTTGGTTGATAGAAAAATTCCGATTATTGTTATGGAACCACTAAAGGGTGGAAAATTGGCAGGATTTAATGAGTCTGTAGAACAAACTTTGAAAAAATATAATCAAGATAGTATGGCCAAGTGGGCATTTAGGTGGGTTGCTTCTCAAGAAGGCATTATGACTGTTTTAAGTGGCATGAATACCATGGAACAATTAGTTGAAAATATCGGTATATATAATAATTTTAAGAGATTGAGTGATGAAGAGAGTAGACTTATTGATATTGTTGGAAATGAATTAAGAGATTTAGAGGTTGTGGGCTGTACTAAGTGCCAATACTGTATGCCATGTCCTTATGGAGTTAATATACCTCAGAATTTCACTTTGATTAATGAATATGAAATGTATAAAAACAAAGATGGATTTTTGTGGGGTTACAAAGTATTAGAAAAAAACAGTTCTGATTTTTCAGTATGTGTTGAATGTCAAGAATGCGTGTCTAAATGCCCGCAATTCATAAACATTCCAGAAGAATTAAAATTAGTTGGTAAACTCAAGGATAATTTACTGTAATGGTAATTGTTGTTGAAGGGAAAAATGACTATAACAAAATTAAAAGTGTTTTTCCGGAAGCTAATATTGTAATAACAAATGGTAGTGCGGTGGATCAAGAGCTGATTTTGAGATTAACTAAGTTATCTGAAAAAGATGATATCGTCTTATGCTTAGATCCTGATTTTCCAGGCAATAAAATTAGAGACAAAATAAATCGAGCTATTCCTAATGCGGCTAATATTTATGCTAAAAAGAGTCAAGCAATAAGTCATAATAAAAGAAAAGTGGGAATTGAGCATATGAGTAAAGCGGATATCATATCACTGTTTGAAAATGTAAAATTTAAAAAGCTTGGTTCAGATATTACTATGGATAATTTAATTGACTTGGGTTTAGTGGGGCAATATAATTCGAAAGAATTGAGATTAAAAATTTGTGAAATATTAAAGATTGGATATTGTAATTCTAAGACATTACTAAATAGACTTAATATGTATGGTTATACTTTGTCAGAATTGAAGGAAGCTTATGATAGTTGATAATACAAGAAAAATTTTAGCTCAAAATGAAATGTTTGCAAAAAAACAATATGGTCAAAACTTTCTTGTTAACAAACAAGTTCTTGAGAAAATAATTAGTTTAAGTAACCTTAATAAAGAAACTGCCGTTATTGAGGTTGGTCCAGGATTAGGAGCTTTGACTGAATTTCTAGCTATTAATGCGGGTAAGGTTTTATGTTATGAAATTGATGCAAATATGATTTCCATTTTAAAATCAACATTAATTAATTATAATAACGTTGAAATTATACAACAAGATATATTGGATGCCAATATTTTAGATGACATAAAAGAACATTTAACGGATTTTGATAGAGTTGTTGTTGTGGCAAATTTACCATATTACATTACGACTCCCATAATAATGAAGTTTTTACAGGAAACTAACATTAGTGAATTTACATTAATGGTGCAAAAAGAAGTGGGCCAAAGGCTATCGGGAAAGCCTAAAACAAAAGAATATAATGCACTATCAGTTCTAATGAATTATACGGGGGAAACAACAATAGACTATAAAGTTCCTAAAAATTCCTTCCTTCCTGAGCCTAAAGTAGAAAGTGTTGTATTACGCATTAATAAGAAGAAAAACGATTATGCCTTAATTAACGAGTCTAATTTCTTTAGTTTTATCAGACATATGTTTTCCCAAAGACGTAAAACATTATTGAATAATTTGTTAGGGAAGACACCATTAAATAAAGACGAAATAGTAGATCTTTTAATGGCGTTGAATTTTAATCCTAGTGTGAGAGCCGAAGAGTTAGATCTAGACTCTATTATCAAACTATATAAGGTGATTTATGAAAATTAGTCCAGTTAAACTTTTAACTACAGAAAAATATATGACTATTGATCAACATAGGCGATGGTTGTATGGAAGAAAAGCCATTGAAAGAGCGTACGCCAAATTAAATCTTGGTTTAAAGGTTATCGGAAAGCGTCCTGATGGCTTCCACGATTTGGATATGGTGAATTGTGAAATTAACATTTTCGATGATGTGATTTGCCATGAAACAAAATCATCTCTTGAAGTTATTTGTAACGTCGATATTTGTCCAGTTGAGGATAATTTGGTCTATAAAGTAGCAAAACATATTATCGATAAATACAAAATTAACAAAAGTGTTAAAATTGAACTAGTAAAAAGAATACCGTTTGGTGCAGGTTTAGCTGGGGGGAGTTCAGATGCCGCAGCTACTATACGTGCTTTAAATAGGTTGTGGAATTTAAAACTTTCTTCGAAAGAAATGTTAGATATTGCTTCAAGTGTAGGTAGTGATGTATCGTACTTATTAGAAGGTGGATTAGCTAGAGTACAGGGGGTTGGAAATCGTATTGAAATAATAAAATCTTCAATGAACTTCTATGTTGTTTTAGTTGTTCCTGATTACAAGTCTTTTACTAAAGAGGTTTTTAATAAATATAATAGTCAACATAGTGATGGTGACATCAGTGAATTATTTAATGCGATCAAGAAAGAAGATTATGTACAGTTTAGTCGTCACTTATGTAATGATTTACAACCCGTTGTAAATGATGCTGCAATTATAAATCAACAGGTAACACCTGATGAAATAGCTTTATACTTAAAAGAAGTTGGCTGTGACTCTGCCATAATGACAGGGAG
>JBAYTC010000082.1:0-5071 GCA_041675825.1 Bacilli bacterium
ATTTAAAGATCAGAATTGATAGTAGTGTTGATAATTTAATTGGCGTATATGCTAATAATGAAAAGATATTGCATTATCATGATGATAATGGATATTATATATCTACTAGTTATGATAGTATCGGCCTTAAAAAGTTTGATATTGATTATCTAGAATATTTAGTTGATGATATTGTCTTTAAAAAATTTGTAAACATGAGTTATTTTATTAATGTTATCGATAGTAATTTAGAAGTTGATACATATTTTAATAGTAATAATTTGGTTTTTAGTGTTGATTCATATGACCAAAACAAGCAAATAAGATCTTTAAGGGTTATTGTAAGAAACAATGAAGAAGAATTTGAATATATGCATACAATTACAGATAAAGTATTAATTGTAAGAAATCTAAATGAAAATCTAGATTATGAAGTATTAGTAGATTTAGTGTATTGTTTTGATGGTAAGAATTATGAGTATTATAATATATTCAAAGTCGATATAAATGGATATAAAGAATTTGTAATTGGTAGTATTGAAAAGACAAAAACTACTGATGTTGACTTTAATTTCAATATTCATTTAAAAGATCAAAATTTTAGATTGAGTAATAATGATGGTCTATTATATATTAATCAAAGAAAAAGTAACATAATATATTATGTTAGTGGACTGTTAATTGGAGTTATTGCATTTAGTGTCATTATAATAATAAGAAAGAAACCAAAATGGCTACGTAAGTAGTCATTTTCTTTCACTTATCAGTTTTAAAAAATAATGAAATATGGTATACTATATTTGGTGATGAAAATGAATTATGTAAACTTATATACACAAACTGAATATTCGATGTTGCATTCTTCAATTAGTATTAATAACTTAATTGAAAGAGCAAAAACCCTCAATCACAAATCATTAGCGATTTGTGATGAAGGTATGCATGGAGTTATTAAATTCTATAAGGCATGTATTAAAAATCACATTAAACCAATTATTGGTTTAAGGGTTGAAATTAAGAATCCATCACCAACAACGATTCTTTTATTTTCTAAAAACAATAATGGATATCAAAACTTAATTAGTATTGCTAGTAAAAAAGCAATAGGAGAAATTGATTTTACAGATTTGGCTAGATTTAATAATGGGGTTCTTTGTGTTTTAGCAGGAGAAGAAAATGATTTAATTCGTGGCATTATTGATAAGAACAGTCGAGTTAAAGAACTATTAAATCAGTATTTAGAGATTTACCGAGATTTATATATAGGGATTAATTTACAATCTAAAATGATGGTTGATGCTATTTTTGAAGTTATTAGTTTTAGTAATGAGAATAATGTAGAAGCTGTTGCAATAAATAAAACTAATTATTTAGATAATGATGATTTTGATGCTTATAGTGTTCTAAGGTCTATTGATTTAGGTGTTACGAGCTATTCTTGTGTTGAAAGAGAATATAATAGTAAATTTTTAAGTAATGATGAATTTTATAATTTATTTGGTGAGTATAAAGAATTAATTTCTAATACTTTTAGTATTAGTGAAAAGTGTAATGTAACTTTAGAGTTTAATAAATATCATTTTCCAAAATATGATGTAGAAGATTCTAATTTGGTTCTAACAAATATTTGTAAGGCGGGACTAAATAAAAGACTAAAAAATAGACATGTTGAAGCTAATATATATAGGAATAGATTACTCTATGAACTTGATGTTATTTCGAAAATGGGATTTTCTGACTATTTTTTAATTGTTTACGATTATGTTTTGTATGCGAAAAAGAGTGGTTATTTAGTAGGTCCTGGTCGTGGAAGTGCCGCGGGTTCCTTGGTTAGTTATGTTTTGGGAATAACAGATGTTGATCCGATTGAATATGACTTATTGTTTGAAAGGTTTTTAAATCCGGAAAGAATAAGTATGCCAGATATTGATGTAGACTTTCCTGATGATAAGCGTGATGATGTTATTAAATATATAGCTAATCGATATGGTAAGTTAAGAGTTGCCCATATTTCCACTTTTGGTACCTTTGGTCCTAAATCGGTTATTAGGGATGTTTGTCGAGTATTAAAAATAAATGATAAAACGATGAATCTAATTTTGAAGTATATTCCTTCTGTTAATAGTCCAAGTTTAGAATCGATCGTTAATGATAATAATGAACTAAAGCAAATGGTTAATAATCATGAGCAAATTAGCAAATTAATTAAAGTGGCAATTAAACTTGAAGGATTACCTAGACATATATCAACGCATGCGGCTGGTATTATTATGGCTGATGATAATCTTACTAAATATGCTCCGCTTCAAAATGGAATTAATGGATTGTATCAAACGCAGTTTGAAGCAACTGATCTTGAGAGTTTAGGTTTACTTAAAATGGATATTCTAGGTTTAAGGAATTTAACGATTATTAATAATGTTATAAACAAGATTAATAATAAGATCAAGTTTAGTTTAAATGATATTAAATATGATGATAAAGAAGTATTTAAGATGATTAGTCGTGGTGACACTGATGGGATTTTCCAATTAGAGTCTAGTGGAATGAGAAGAGTGTTAAGAAATTTACGTGCTTCCACATTCATGGATATTGTTCATGCTAATGCATTGTATCGTCCTGGTCCAATGGAAATGATTGATACTTTCATTTCTAATAAGTTTTCTAAAGTTGGTATTGACTATTTGCATAAAGATTTAGAAGATATATTAAAACCAACATATGGTATAATTGTTTTCCAAGAACAAATTATGTTAATTGCTGGTAGGTTTGCCGGGTATTCTTTGGGAATGGCTGATCTTTTAAGGCGTGCAGTATCTAAGAAAAAGAGTGATGATTTATTAAAAGAAAGAAATCGTTTCGTTAGTAGTGCTGTTAAGAAGGGCTATACTTTAGAACTTAGTAATAAAGTTTATGATTATATTGTTAAGTTTGCTAATTATGGATTTAATAAGAGTCATTCTGTTAGTTATTCAATGATTGCTTATCAGATGGCATATCTTAAGACTTATTTTTATGTTTATTTTATGGCTACACTTATGAGTAATAGTTTGGGATCAATTAATTTACTTAATCGTTATATTGAAGAATGCAGTTCTAAAAATGTAGTAGTTAATCCTCCAAGTATCAATTTGTCTACTGAGTCATTTGAGGTTATTGATAATCAAATTTATTATTCACTATTAGGAATTAGTGGAATTGGTAATATTGTTGTTAGTCAAATTTTAGATGAGAGAAGCAAAGGGGACTTTAAGTCTTTAAAAGATTTTGTATTTAGGACCAGTAGCTTTATTAATAAGAAAACATATAGTAATTTGGTTTTCTCAGGCTCTTTAGATGAATTTGGTCTTACAAAGAAGTATATGATTGAGAATTTTGATAGTTTAAGTCAAGTTCAAGATTATATGAATATATTAGGTGTTGATACATTAGTTAAACAAGTAAGTGATGAAGAATATACTTTTGAAGAAATAAGTAATTATGAAAAGGCTGCTTTAGGTTTTAATTTGCAATATGATTTATTCATCAAGTATAATGAATATAAAGTTAAAAATAAGACGGTTGATTTAATTAATTTACATGAAGGTATGAGTGCTAAAATCCTTTTTGGGGTTAGAAGTATTAAAGAGATTAAAACAAAAAAAGGTGATTTGATGGCTTTTATGGAAATATATGATGATACTAGTAGTATTGAATCTGTATTGTTTCCAAGGGTTTATCAAGAGGTTAAAAATATTATTGAAGAAGGTAAAGTTTTCATCGGTATTTGTAAAGCCGAGTCCAGAGATTCTAAAGTCCAAGTAATCCTTGAAAATGTTTACAACTTGAAGTAATATTATATATATATGGTATAATTTGTTTTTAGGGGTGTAGTAGCATGATTAAAAAAATTGGAGTTCTAACTTCTGGTGGAGACGCACCAGGAATGAATGCCGCGATTAGAGCAATTGTAAGAGCGGGTATTCAAAAAGGGTTTGAAGTTTATGGGATATATGATGGATATAAAGGTCTTTACGAAGGCAAAATCGAGAGATTATTCCGCAAATCTGTTTCTGAGAAGATTAGTCGTGGTGGTACATTTTTAGGGACAGCCAGACTAAAAGAGTTTGCCAATGAAGAAATTCGTCAAGTTGCAATTGATAACTTACATATGTATGGAATTGATGCATTAGTAGCAATTGGTGGGGATGGAACTTATCGAGGAGCTTTAGAACTTCATCATATGGGTCTAAATACGATTGGTGTTCCCGGAACTATTGATAATGATATTAATGGCACAGATTATACAATTGGTTTTGATACCGCTTTAACAACAATTGTTGAGGCTGTCGATAAATTAAGAGATACATCTAATAGCCATAGACGTTGTTCGATTATTGAAGTTATGGGACGTAATTGTGGTGATTTAGCAATGTGGGCTGGTTTATCAGTTGGAGCTGAGGTTGTTATAACTAATGAAACCGGCTATAATGAAGAAGAAGTAATCGAAATTATACGTAATGCAAGTAAAGTAAAACGTCATGCAATTGTTATAATTGCTGAAAAAATGATGGATGTTAATGAACTTGTTAAGGTTATTTCTGAAAAAACACCTTTTGATGCTAGAGCTACAATTTTAGGACATATTCAAAGGGGAGGTTCGCCTTCTCCAAGGGATCGTGTTTTGGCTTCATTAATGGGAGCAAAAGCTGTTGAAGAGTTGGCAAATGGTAATAGTGGGTGTTGTATTTGTGATGTAAATAATACAATAATGGCAGTTCCATTTGAAGAGGCTCTAAGTAAGAAGAGTAATCAAATATTTGAAAAATATAAAGTGTTTAAGGAACTTTGGTAAAATGAAAAATGTATATGTAACAACACCAATTTATTACGCAAGTGGCAAAGTTCATATTGGTAATTCCTATTCAACAATAGTATGTGATGTCTTTAGCCGTTATCATCGTCTTAAAGGCGATGATACGTTCTATTTAACAGGGATGGATGAACATGGACAAAAAATTCAAAACCAAGCAAAAGAGTTAGGGATGACTCCTCAAGAGTTGGTTGATGAAATTGCGGTTAACACTAGTAAGTTATGGGAAGATTTAAAAAT
>JBAYTC010000083.1:0-5066 GCA_041675825.1 Bacilli bacterium
GCTTGCAAGTAAAGCTTTTTCAATAATATTCTTTGCATCTGTTGGATTTTCTTGTAAGAAAGTATCTAATCCTTCAGAAAAGATTTGAGATGCTATTCTTCTTACCTCAGTATTACCTAATTTGGCTTTAGTTTGTCCTTCAAACTGAGGATCTGGATGTCTAACACTTATAATAGTAGTTAAACCTTCACGGACATCATCACCAGTTAAACCTTCATCCTTCTTGAATATATTATAATTTTTACCATAAGTATTTAACACTCTAGTTAAACTAGTTCTAAATCCTTCTTCGTGAGTACCGCCTTCTGGTGTATAAATATTATTAATAAATGAGTAAATATTACTATTATATTCATCTGTGTATTGCAAAGCTATCTCAATTTCAATGTTTTCTGCTTCTCCACTAACATAAATAACACCAGGATGCACATTTGTCTTGTTTTTATTTAAATAACTTACATATTCTATAATACCGCCTTCATAGCAGTAGCTTACTTGTCTTGGATTATCATCTCTTCTTAAATCAGTTAAACTTACACGTAAACCCTTATTTAAGAAAGCAGATTGTTGAAGCCTAACTCTTAAAGTTTCATAGTCATAGACTATACCTTCTTTAAAAATATCTATATCTGGCTTGAACATTACTCTTGTTCCGTGATCTTCGGTATCTCCAACCTCAGTTAAACTATATTGTTTCTTACCAATTCTAAATTCTTGCTCATATTTATGACCATTTTTATGAATTTCAACTTTTAAATGTTCACTTAATGCATTTACAACCGAAGCCCCAACACCATGTAGTCCTCCAGATACTTTATAAGAGCCACCATCAAACTTACCACCTGCATGAAGTATAGTAAAAACTGCTTCAGCTGCTGATTCACCTGTCTTTTGATGAATATCAACAGGTATACCACGTCCATTATCAGTAACTCTCACATAATTATCAGGTAACAAGTCAACTTCTATATGATTACAGTAACCAGCAAGTGCTTCATCTATTGCATTATCTACAATTTCCCACACTAAATGGTGTAATCCTCTTGGCCCAGTTGAACCAATATACATTCCTGGTCGTTTTCTAACAGCTTCAAGGCCTTCAAGCAATTGAATATTAGAAGCACCATAGTTGCTTTCTTTTTTATTTACATTTTCTTCTTTATTGGCTAATTTTCCATCATCAAATTCACTCATTAAGTTAATCCTCCTACAATCTCTATAATATTGCTGTTGTTTATAACCTCTTTTGACAAGGAATCGATTGAGGTTGTAGTTATAAATGTTTGTTTTCTTGAATCTAACATCTCAACTAGTTGGTTTTGACGATGAACATCTAGTTCACTAAACACATCATCAAGTATAATAATGATTTTATCATTGTATTTTTCAAACAATTCAACTAATGCAAGCTTTATTGCTATCGTTATTGTTCTAATTTGACCTTGTGAACAAAAAGAAGTAGCTTCTTTGTTGTTTAAATAGATTAAAAATTCATCTCTTGTTGGTCCCCATGTAGTGGTTCTATTCAAAATGTCAAAACTTTTTCTTTCTTCATAAGTTTTCCACAAGTTATCCACATTATTCTTAGGTTTATACACTATTTGAACATCTTCGGTTCCGAGACTTAACTGATTAACTTTGTCTCTTAGTATATAATTTAAATCATCAATGAATTGCTTTCTCTTATTAATAACTATTGTTGCTTGTTCAATAAATGCTGTTGTTAAAACAGCCAATAATGTATGATCAATTTCACTTGGGTCATCATTTTTCAACAATTCGTTTCTTTCCTTTAGTATTTTCTTGAATTTAATTAAAGATTTCAAGTATATCTTGTCATATTGACTAATGTTTATATCTAAAAACCTTCTTCTGATATTAGGACTTCCTTTAACAAGCTCTAAATCATCTGGAGAAAACACAATTAAATTAAAAAAACCAAGATAATCACTAATGCTATTGTGTTTTTTATCGTTATTATTAATAATCTTGGTATTTTTATCATAAGATAGATTTATACGATAATCATTTTCTCCAGAAAAAATACTTTTTATCAAAAAATAATCTTCATTAAAGTTAATAAGCTCCCCATCTTTAACATCTCTAAAGCTTTTTCCGAAGCATAAGCAATGAATTGCTTCCACTAAACTGGTTTTCCCAACTGCGTTGTTTCCAATTATAATGTTTTTTCCTTCTTTAAAGTCAAAGATTTTGTTTTTATAGCAACGAAAATTAGTTAATTGTATATTTTTTAAATAAAACATAGTTATTCCACCAGGAATTCTTCGTTATTAGTCTTTACTTTATAGGTAGGATATAGTTTTCTTCCTCTTCTGTCTTCTTTTTCTTCATTAACATAAACTAAATTATCCATTAAATAGCTTTTTGCTTCAGATCCGTTGGTAATAATACCAACAAATTTTAGAAATTGGCCTAATGTTATATATTCGGTAGTTATTTTGATTTTTTTCATACTATACCTTCTTTTCTTTTATATATATTATACCACAAACGCCTGCGTTTTTCTAGTGTTTTAGTAATATTTATTATGTATTTTTAGTCATTTTCTTACTTTTTTAATCATTTACATAAAATATTAACAAATGTTAAGTTATTAGCAATAAATTACTGTATATTTGATATGTATTTATGTATATACATATACATATTAAGTAAAATTTGCTTTATGTAGATTTAATAAAATATAGATTTTGAAATTAATGATAATTTGCTGTTGAATTTATACATATTTACGTATAACCATAAATAAGTCTGTATATAGTTGTCTTAAATTTATAATTGTATATCAATATATATCCATTAATAGCTTAAATATTAATAAATATGACATCTTTAGCTCTATTTTATAGATAGATCAAATAAAAATTATATAAACTATTGTGTTTTATCCACAAAATTTAAAAGAATCTTGTTTTTTTGAAGAAAAACCATACAGAATTAAATATCTTATGTTAAAAAAGAAATAATCTCTAACAATTTAAAACAAGGTTTAGGAAATATACTATATTTGCAGGGTTAAACTAATAGAATATTTATGTATATACATATATACACATAACAATCTTATAAAAAGCCAGTTTCTTTATATTGTTTAGATTAAAATATAACCTTGATCAACTAAAGTGAATAAAACAAAATTAAATTATAAATGTTTAAAACAAAAAACATACATAATTATGTATATATGTATGTAAACAACGCAAATTGTGGCACATTTACATATATTTTATACATATATACATAAATATGTAACAACAATATAGATTTTTATATATACAATCAATATAAAATGGTTATTATGGTAATAAATATTTTATCCTTAATTACTAAATCACTTTTTACAAACATATTTAATTATTATAGCGAGATGTTTTATAGGCATCCTGACTCTTATCTGTATTAGTAAACTTGCAAATATGACTGTTTTTATAAATAATTACATAAATACATAATTATGGCTTGATTTATATAATATTTAAATGTATAATTATAGGTGTATTATTTATATGCAACCAGACAAAAACTACAGATCATTATTTTACAAAACCTTAATCTCTGTTAGTTTGATCTAAATTACACAGAATATATACATATATACATATATATGTATTTATTCTTATATTTATTTATGTATATACGTATTTATGTTTTTACATTCTATTTGCTTACTTGCAAGATTCTGACAAATAAGGGGTAAATAAGGGGTAAAAAGGGCTATTTTTGACCGTTTTTCTTCAATCTTAAATATCGCTTGGCTTGTTTAAAACGTGGCACCCCTAATAAGTTTACCCTTTTTGTGTTAAAAACGATTTTGAGTTAAATTTTTGGTCAAAAATCAAATGCTGGATTTGGGTTACAAAAATTTTTGCTGCTTTTAGTTGAGCTTATATAAAAAGTTATGTTTTTGATGTTGTTGTTTTTATCTCAAAATTACTAAATTTTATTTAGATCAACAAAAAATGTGCAAAAATTATGATAATATACATATATATGTAAATATGGTTTTATGTTATTACATAAATATTTATTTATTTTTATATGTATATATGGTTTTATGTATATATGGTTGTAAAATAAGTGAAATAGGAGGAATATTATATGAATTCACATTCGACCCCATTTAAAAAAAGAGAGAATCCATTGGCTAGTACAACTAAAGTTGTCAATTCTAACGAGAGAGAAAAGTACACAGCTACTATGGAACGCGAACTTCGAAAGAAATTAAAGGTTGCAGCGGCTATGAAAGGTCAACAAGTGTCTTCTTTTATTGAAGAAGCTATAGAAGAGAAGCTTGAAAGAGAGGGTTACTAATGGCTATTGTTTCTACTTTCTGTAAAAAGGGTGGTGTAGGTAAAACTACATTTATAGGCTACCTTGCACACTATTATGCAAGTGAAGGTAAGAAGGTTTTAGTGTTAAGTGTTGACGATCAAAACAGTATTTTCAAAATTTATGGTGCAGAAGAGAAGATTTTTGATGTAAATGATAACTATTTTGAGTTTTTGATGGCTGGCCATGCTGAAATGGGTGACATTTTAATTGAAGTTCGTGAAAATTTATACTTAATTAAAACTTTAAACACGGATAAGCTATCTATGAAGTTAACTTTAGAAAGAAATCAAGAAAAAATTATAAAAAGAATAATGGATGAATATCAAACGTTCTTTGATTATATATTTATAGACTTTCCACCTTCAAGTAGTAGGTTAACTGAGGTTTTATTAGATATGAGTGATTCGATATTGATTGTTGTTGGTCTTGATAGCCTAGGTTTAGGTGGTTTCTTCAATACAATACAGTTTTTTATCGATAATGAGATTAGTTTAGATAATATTAAGTATATAGTACCTAATGGTTATAGTAAAAATAGACGTGCACCAAAGGTTTCTTTAGAAAAATTATTAGATCAAGCAAGAGATTTTACTCCAGATGCTGAAGTATTACCTGCTTTACAGGAAAGATCAATTATTAAAAACATTCAAGCAGAAGGAATTAGTGTTTTTGATGATGTTAAGATGGCACCATATGATCAAAATGGTAAAGAA
>JBAYTC010000084.1:0-5013 GCA_041675825.1 Bacilli bacterium
AGAACAAGAATTATTCAACTATTGCAAAGAAAAGTATGGTTTTTAAATATGAGGATTCAAAGTTTAGTTTTTTAAGAGAAGGAGACTTTACAATTGGACCTTTTAAAATCAAGGTGCTTGAAACTCCTGGTCACACGGACTGTTCATTATGTTATATAATTGAGGATAATATGTTTTCTGGAGATACATTATTTAAAGGTAGTGTTGGTAGATGTGATTTGTATAGTGGTAATACATATAAAATGATGCAGTCAATTGATAAGTTAAAAAGACTAAATCCTGATATGAAAGTATTACCTGGTCATGATGGGGTGACAAGCATAAAAATCGAGAAACTTACTAATAGGTATTTTATATGATTTTAATTAATAGAGTTTGGAATAAAAATGATTTTGTTGATTTTCGAAAATATTTGTTTACAATTGCAAATAAGGATTATAAAGAGTTTACTTCTAAACTAACTCCAGGAGAATCCAAGTTTATAGGAATATCAATTCCTGTATTAAAGAGTATAGCAAAAGACATTGCAAAAGGTGATTACAAAAGTTTTTTATTAATTGAATGTTTATATCATGAAGAAAAAATGATTAAGGGTTTAGTGATTTCTTACATTAAAGATTTCGATTTATATTTAAACTATATGTATCAATTTGTAAAAGAAGTTGATAATTGGGCAATTTGCGATTGTGTAGTTCAGTCTTCTAAACTATATAAGAAAAACTTGGAAAAAGGTTGGGTTTTTGTAAACTATTGTTTAAGCAGCAACGAAGAATACATTATAAGAGTGGGCATTGTCCTTATGCTCACATATTATATAAATGATAATTATATTGAAGATGTACTAGAAAAAGCAGCAGAAGTGAAATTTGAGGCTTATTATGTCAAAATGGCTGTAGCTTGGCTTATTTCTGTAGCATTTGTTAAATATAGTCATAAGGTTATACCAATGCTAAAGAAAGATTTTGATAAGTTTACAAATAACAAAGCTATTAGTAAAATTAGAGATTCATTCAGAGTATCTAAGGATTTAAAAGAATATATTACTAAATATAGAATAAAATAAATAAAAAAATTAGCACAAATACCTTGACAGTGCTAATTTTTTATCGTATAATATTAGCAGTAATAATGAATGATTGCCAAGGAGGTAGTATGTTAACTTCAAGACAAAACAAAGTATTGAAATGGATCATTGAAGAATATGTAAGAACAAATGAACCGGTTGGTTCTAAATTTCTTGCTGCTCTTCCTGAATTTGGACTATCCTCAGCAACTATTCGTAATGAAATGGCTGAACTGGAAGCTTTGGGTTTAATACTTAAGACGCACACATCAAGCGGTAGAGTTCCTTCTGAGGAAGGATATCGAACTTATGTTAAAGAATTGATTGAAAATGAAGACTTAAATAGTGATTATTTTCCGTTGATTGATGACATTTTTGAAAGAGAGTCTTTTAGTAGAGAACATGCTATTAAACAATCAATGGCTTTAGTTACTGATTTGACTAATTATGCATCTGTTGTATTGGGTGGAGCAGCTTATAAATCTAGAATAAAGAAATTACAAATTGTTTCAATTAATGACCGTTTTGCAGTAATATTAATGGTTACTGATCAAGGTTATGTTGAAAGTAAGAAGATTTTAATTCCTGATGAAATTGAAATTAGCGATATTGAAAAAATTATTAATATTTTAAATGATATTTTATATGACTGCCCAATATCTGACATTGATTTTGTTTTGAAAGAAAAATTACATAGTCAAGATTTACTTAGACAAGTCGAGTACTATGATGAATTGATTGGTATATTAGTAAGAGCCTTCTCAGATATGGCTCATGATAAATATTTTTTATCAGGAAAAACTAAAATACTGGCTCAGCCTGAGTTCCAAAATGTTGAAAAGATTAAAAATTTATTTGATGCTATTGAGCAACAAGAAATATTAAAAGTTATTAATGTTTCTTCAACCGGAATTACAGTCAAAATTGGCCAAGATAATCAAATCAAAGCTATGGAAGAGTGTACGATTATTTCTGTACCATTTACTAATGATTACGGAGAAAAAGGGGCTATTGCTGTTATAGGTCCAACTCGTATGGAATACCAAAAAATTATTCCGCTTTTAAATTATATCGCGGCTAATATAAAAAAACTTTAGGAGGAAGCATGAAGAAAGAACATAATCGTTATCGAGAGGAAGAAGCTTTGGAAAAAGAGAAGTCGGATAACGAAGAAATGATTAAGGAACAAGTAGAAGAAACTACGGATGATGGTGAATTAGAAAAAATAAAGTCTCAGTACTTAAGAACACTAGCTGATTTTGAAAATTTCAAAAAAAGAACTAACGAAGAAAGAATTAAAGAAAGAAAATATGCTCATCAAAGTTTGTTTGAGCAAATGATAACTGTTTTAGATATTTTTGATAAGGCAGTAAATACTAATACAGAGGATAATACTCTTAAGAACTATTTATACGGTTTTAAAATGATTAATGATAATTTAAAGCAGATATTAGAGTCTGAAGGAGTGAAAAAAATAGTTTCGCTGGGAACTAGTTTTGATCCTAAATATCATCATGCAATTGAAACTGATTGGGATGAAACTAAAGATGAAAATATTGTAACTGCAGAAATGCAAACAGGATATATGTATAAAGATCGCTTGTTAAGACCAAGCCTAGTAAAAGTAAATCAAAAAACGAAAGGAAATGAAGAAAATGAGTAAAATTATAGGAATTGATTTAGGAACAACAAATTCATGCGTTGCTGTTATGGAAGGCGGCGAAGCAAAAGTTATACCAAATGCTGAAGGAGGAAGAACTACTCCATCGGTAATATCATTTAAAGATGGAGAAATTTCAGTTGGAGATATTGCAAAGCGTCAAGCCATTACAAACTTAAATACAGTATCATCTGTAAAAAGAATTATGGGTACTACGAAAACTGTTCATGTAAATGGTAAAGATTATACTCCACAAGAACTTTCAGCTATGATTCTTCAAAATCTAAAAGCTACTGCTGAAGCTTATTTAGGTTCAAAGGTTACAGAAGCAGTAATTACTGTTCCTGCATATTTCAATGATGCAGAACGTCAAGCTACTAAAGATGCTGGTCGTATTGCAGGTTTAGATGTTAAACGTATTATCAATGAACCTACTGCTGCAGCTTTAGCATATGGTATCGATAAGACCGATAAAGAACATACCGTATTAGTATTTGACTTAGGTGGAGGTACATTTGATGTTTCTATCCTTTCACTTGCTGATGGTACATTTGAAGTTATTTCTACAGCTGGTGATAATCGCTTAGGCGGAGATGACTTTGACCAACTAATTATTGATTATTTAGTAGCTGAATTTAAAAAACAAGAAAGCATTGATTTAAGTAAAGATAAAATGGCTTTACAACGTTTAAAAGATGCTGCCGAAAAAGCTAAGAAAGATTTATCAGGTGTTACTAAGACTGATATTAACTTACCATTTATTTCTATGGGTGTTAATGGTCCTGTTCATTTAAATACTTCATTAACAAGAGCAAAATTCGATGAATTGACTCATAGTTTAGTAGAAAAAACTGTTGGACCGGTACGTAGAGCATTAAGTGATGCAAAGATGACTCCAAGAGACATTGATCAAGTATTATTAGTAGGTGGATCTACTAGAATTCCAGCTGTTCAAGAATTAGTTAAACGTGAACTAGGAAAAGAACCTAATAAAGGCGTAAACCCTGATGAAGTTGTTGCTATGGGAGCTGCTATTCAAGGTGGAGTTCTTCAAGGAGATGTTAAGGATGTACTTTTATTAGACGTTACTCCACTATCATTAGGTATTGAAACACTTGGTGGTGTATTCACTAAATTAATTGAAAGAAACACAACAATTCCTACTTCAAAATCTCAAACATTCTCAACAGCCGCTGATAATCAACCAGCTGTAGATATTCATGTTCTACAAGGTGAAAGACCAATGGCTAATGATAATAAAACTTTAGGTAGATTCCAATTAGGAGATATTCCTTTAGCTCCAAGAGGTGTTCCTCAAATCGAGGTTTCATTTGATATTGATGCTAATGGTATAGTTAATGTTAGTGCTAAAGATTTAGGTACTGGTAAGAGTCAAAAGATTACTATCCAAAATGGGTCTGGATTATCTGATGAAGAAATTCAAAAGATGGTTAGAGATGCTGAAGAAAATGCTGAAGCTGATAAGATTCGTAAAGAAAAAGCGGAAACTAAGAATGAAGCTGAACAAATCATTTTTGGTGTTAAGAAATCAATGACTGATTTAGGTGAAGAAGTAACGGAAAATGAAAAAACTGAAATTAATGCAAAAATTGAAGAATTAGAGAACGCATTAAAATCTGATAATATTGAAGATATCAAAGCTAAAAAAGAAGAGCTTACAAAAGCAAGTCAAAATATTGCAATGAGAGCTTATGAGAAAACACAAAAGAGTAATGAAGGTGCCCAAGAAACTGCTAATCAAGATGATGATGTAGTTGATGCTGAGTTTACAGACGTTAAGTAACAGAAATGAGGAAATATTATGGCCAAAAGAGATTATTATGAAGTTTTAGGGGTAAGTAAAGAAGCTACTGATGATGAGATAAAAAAAGCTTATCGTTCCCTTGCTAAAAAGTATCATCCAGATGTGAGTAAAGAACCAAATGCCGCTGAAAAATTCAAAGAAGTTCAAGAGGCTTATGAGGTTTTAAGCGACCCACAAAAACGTGAACAATACAATCAATTTGGTCATGAAGGCCCTAATGCAGGATCTGGATTTGGCGGATTTGATTTCGGTGGAGGATTTGGAGGATTTGAAGATATATTTTCATCATTCTTTGGTGGTGGAAGACAAGCGTCTAAAACGGGTCCAACACGCGGTAAAAGTCTAAAAATGTCAATAAATTTAACGTTTGAAGAAGCTTGTTTTGGAGTTGAAAAAGAAGTAAATGTTACTAAATTAGATACTTGTCATGATTGTAGTGGAACTGGTGCTCAGTCTAGAGACGAT
>JBAYTC010000085.1:0-5007 GCA_041675825.1 Bacilli bacterium
AAGTGATTTCTTTGGAATAATTTCTCCACCACCATCAATAGGTTTACCCATACCATCAAATACACGTCCTAAAATTTCTGGTGCAAGTTTTAATTCAATACCATGTCCTAAAAACATTGCTTTTGAATCACTAATTCTTAAACCTTGTGATGGGTTAAATAATTGTACTAAAGCTTTGCCTTCATTAATTTCAAGAACTTTACCGAATCTTTCATCACCAGTAGATTGTTTGATGCGAACAAGTTCATCGTATTTAACTCCTTCAACACCTTCAACAAGCATTAAGGGTCCAACGACTTCTCTTATTGTTTTATATTCTTTAGCCAATCGTCATCCCCCCTTAGTAATTCTTCAATTTCGTTATTTAATTCATTTAATATTTTTTCGTTTTCTAAATCAAAATTATCTTCTAAAATGTATTTCATTCTTGAGATTTTTTCTAAAACCTTCATATTAGTTAATTTTGCGAAACTTACATCTTTTTTAAGTGCATTTAAACTTAAATCATACCATTTTAAAATTGCATTAAGCATTCCAAATTGCTTATTAAGTGAAGTATAAGTATCAACCTCATCAAAAGCGATTTGATGTAAGAAGTCCTCACGAATACTTCTAGTTGCCTCAAGTGTAAGTCTATCATTAAATTCCAGTGAATCAACACCAACTAAACGAACAATTTCTTCTAGTTTAGATTCTTCTTGAAGAAGGCTAACTGTTCTTTGAACTTGTTTAGACCAGTCACGTTTAATATTTTCATCAAAATACTCATTTAATTGATCATCATACAAAGAGTAACTATTTAACCAGTCTATTGCTGGGAAGTGACGACGATAAGCAAGTTGTGCACTTAGACCCCAGAATACTTTAACAATTCGTAGAGTTGCTTGAGAAACTGGTTCCGAAGTATCTCCTCCTGGAGGTGAAACTGCACCAATTGCCGTAACCGCTCCTTCACGAGGATTATTTCCTAAACTCTCTACACGCCCTGCTCTTTCATAGAATTCAGCTAATCTACTTGATAAGTATGCTGGATATCCTTCCTCACCTGGCATTTCTTCTAAACGACCACTCATTTCACGAAGAGCTTCTGCCCATCTTGATGTAGAATCAGCCATAATAGCTACTTTATAACCCATATCTCTAAAATATTCAGCTATTGTAATACCTGTATAAATAGATGCTTCTCTAGCTGCAACTGGCATGTTAGAAGTATTAGCAATTAATACTGTTCTTTTCATTAAAGTTTCACCAGTTTTTGGGTCTTGAAGATGTGGGAATTCATTTAAAACGTCAGTCATTTCATTTCCACGTTCACCACAACCAACATATACTACAATTTCCGCATTTGCCCATTTAGCTAATTGATGTTGAACAACGGTTTTTCCAGATCCAAATGGACCAGGAATTGCTGCAACTCCACCAATAGCAATTGGGAATAATGTATCAATAACTCTTTGACCAGTTACCATAGGAACGTTTGGTGCTAGTTTTCTTTTATATGGACGAGGACGACGAACAGGCCATTTTTGTAACATAGCCACTTCAATAATCTCATTATCTTTATTTTTTATTTTACAAACAACATCAGTAATTGTTGCTTTTCCTTGATGAATATAAGTAACTTCACCTTCTAAATTTATTGGTAACATAATGTAGTGCTTAATTACTGAAGTCTCTTGAACCTCACCAATAATATCACCACCAACTAATTTATCGCCAATACTAACAGTTGGGGCAAATTCCCAAATTGTTTCACGATTAAGTTTTGGAACATCGATTCCAAGAGGAATACGATCACCACTACCTTCATATATAACATCAAGAGGTCTTTGAATACCATCAAAAATACCTTGAATTAAACCTGGAGCAAGTTCAACTGATAATGGTTCATTTGTAAGATAAACAGGTTCTCCAGGACCAATACCTGCTGTTTCTTCATATACTTGAATTGATGCGTATTCACCACGAAGTTCAATAACCTCGCCAATAAGACGTTTATTACTTACACGGACGACGTCATACATCTGTACATCACGCATATTTTTGGCTACAATCAAAGGTCCGGCAACCTTTGACACAATGCCTACTTTATTATCTAAATTCATTGCCGCCATCCTTTCTAAAAGATATCTATTCCAATTGCTTTTTCAACGTTCTCACGAATTGACTTACGTCCGACGTTTAAGAACTCATCCCCTACAGGAAGAGGAATAATAATTGGAAATGGTGATTGTTTATATTTTTCAATTGTTTCCGGGATTTTTAAAAATAATCCTTCAGAAACATATATGATTTTACATTTATTACTACTTAGTTCATAAATTGCTCTTTCAGCATCATATGCTGTTTGCGCAACTACTGTTTTTAAGCCAATAGCATTATAAAGAATCACTTCTTCTTTATTGCTGATAATGGCAATATCAATATTTTTTTCCATAACTAACCTCCCTAGTAATCTAGTAGATCCGAAACTTGGATATCACTAAAACTATAAATATAACGAATATTCTTAGCCTCAGCATCCTTTTTCAAAAAGAAATAAATAATCGGACCAATATCGAATGAATCATTTCTAAATTCACTCATAAATTCAAGAAGGAAATTATCTAATTGTCTTTCAAAAACATTAATGTTTTTTAGGTCTTCATATGATTTAATAATTTTTGATAATTTTTCATTATAAAAACTTCTAAATCCATATTCCTTATTTTGAAGATTATAATTATTTACAAATACATCTTTACTAATTAATCCACCTTCAATAAACATTTCACTAAACCTTGATAAATCCCAGTTTAGGTTTGTTGATCTAATTAAGGTTGAAAGGTTTGCTAAATCGATTCTTAATTTAAAATATTGTTTTAAAGTAGCGTTTGAATTACTCTTTAACACATAACTATAAAATAAGTTATCAATCTTTGCACTAACAACTCTTGAAGAACTAGCATTAGTTAACTCTTCATTAATTGATTTAATAAATTTAGCAACATTCTTATTTACTGAAGTATAATCTTCTTCAATAATCATTCTTTCTAAATCAACATAATTAATTAATGTGGTTTTTGCACTTAAGTCAATATTAACACCAAATATTTTTTTCTTGAATAGGGCTTTAATAGTTAAGCAATCATATTCAAAGAAAAACAAATCAGTGTGGAACTTATCAGGAGTAATTTCTTCTAATAGGCTTTTAACTTTATTAGTTTGATAAGCGAATACTTCCTCTAATGTTTTGGCTTCGTTATTACCATACCCAATGTCATTTAAGGCTTTAATGAAGTCATCTTTGTCAATATTAATTAGTTTAGATAATTTATTCTTATCTAATATATTAGCTTCAATAACTTTAATACTTCCAACTGCATAGGGGTAATTCATGTTTAATTACCTCCAAACATCATATTTGCTACAACTGGTTCGTGTTTTTCTTTTAGGTTATTAAGGATTGTTTCAAATGAATAGTTTAAGTCAAAATCCTTACCAACTATAATAAATCCGCCACTAATAAGAGCGTGTTTATCACTTAACATAAGTTCATATTTCTTGATTTTATCAAGAACATATTTTCCATTTTTCTTAACACCAGATGAGAATATTCTTACGTAGCGTTCATAATCGTTTTTAGAAACCATTATTTCTTCACCACCATGTAATACTTCATCCTCAATTTTCTTAATTACAAAACTACTTAATTGTGCATCATCTAATTGAACTAATTTATCTTTCGCAAGCAAAAAGACATTATCAATTAGTAACTTCTTCTTTCCTAAAGAAGTTTGTTTAGCTTTTTGTTCAATCTCAGTTAGTTTTGTTTTCATTCTGTCTTGATTCTTCTCATGATGTTTTTTTCTTAAAGCATCAATTTGATTTTCTGCATTAAGTAATTCTTCATCATGATACTCTTGTGCTTTTTTTCTTCCTTCTTGAAGAATTTTTGCACTTTGATCTTGACCTTTAATGACTATCTTTTCGTATATTGAACTATTTGCCATGTATAGAACTTATCCTATAAATTAAAGATAATTAAAATACTTGCAAGTAAAGCTAAGATTGCGTAAGTTTCAACCATCGCTGCCATAGTCATACCACGTGCAGATGATCCTGGTTGTTTAGCTGTCATATGAATTGCAGCAACTGATGTTTTTGCTTGTAGAATTGCTGAAGCAAATCCGATTATAGCAATTGGCATACTAGCTCCAAAATAAGCCCAACCTTCACCAGCTGTTAAATCGGGAATATTGCCTCCTAAAAGTCCTAATTGAACCATCATTAAAATTGCAAATAAGAAACCATAGATACCTTGGGTACCAGGTAATGCTTGAAGAATAAGTAATTTACCAAATAATTCTGGTTTTTCTGATAATACACCAGCAGCAGCACGTCCGCCCATTTGAACCCCAATTGAAGATCCAATTCCTGTTAATATCGCAGCAAATGCTGCACCAATAATTGCAATAACTAAACCTGTACTCATAATAATTAATTCCTCCTATAGATTAACTTTTTTTATATGTTTTAATTTTAATGATAATGGAACAAATTTTTCTCCACCACCATCGTAGAATTTACCAAAGAACTCAATGTATTGAAGACGACTATCATGAACATAAGCTGATAGTAATCCCATAACTAAATTGAATGAATGTCCAATAATATAAACAATAATTGATAATGCAAATCCAATCACACTACCTTGAATCATACCTGCTAACATATTCATTACCATACCAACTACTGCAGTTGACAATCCCAATGCAAGTAATCTAGAGTAACTTAAGATATCACTCATGTAGCCAGTAATTCCATATAAACTACCAACTCCTCCAATTATTTTTCCAAATATATTATCTTTCTTTCTTCCACCAAAAATAATAATTATTGTTACTGAATAAATAATCATACCAATTCCGATATTTGTAAGGATTGGAAGAATTGTACTTCCACCAGCAAATAAACCAATTCCTAGTAAAAGTAATATCCAACTTAATTGGTCAAAGAATATATCTG
>JBAYTC010000086.1:0-4940 GCA_041675825.1 Bacilli bacterium
ATTTTAGTAAATGAAGAATTAGATGTATCTAAAATCAAAGATTTCATTTCTCAAAAATATAATTTACAAAATAATGATTTTAATATTGAAATTATTAAGGATGAATATACTCATAATTCAGAAAACGAAGGTGAATATGAGATTGGAATTAAAATTATTAATGAGGATGGAAGCATTGAGTATGATTTATTAACTGTAGAAGTTCAAAAAGAAGAGAAATCATCATTTTTTACTAATGTTATAAATGGCATTAAAAAAATACTCCAATTTATATGGAATATTATTAGTTGGCCATTTATTAAGTTATTTGGACTTATCTTTTAATTTTTCAGCTTTAGATAATGGAACAGGATCATAACCTCCCTTTGAGAAGGGATTACATCTAAGTATTCTCCAACCACTTAATATGCTAGCTTTAAAAAAGTTAAATTTTGAATAAGCTTCTAATGCATAATTAGAACATGTTGGTGAATATTTACATCGGGGAGTTGTATGGTTCTTTTGATACGATTTTATTAATTTGATAGCTAATTTACGCATAATATTACCTCTTTAATATTATAGTATAAATTAGCTATTTTTTCAATATTAATGTCTCCTTAAATTTTGCGTGAAAAGGGCAGTTTATATTTGATTTTTCAACATTTAATGGTATAATAGTTTAGGTTGATATTGTATTATAAATTAATGAGGTAAACATGACTAATTCAAAAAACATTGATACATTCTATGACTTAATTGATGAGGCTGTAATGCTCGTCTATAATGAAGTAAGTACCAGTTATTTGCAATCTTTAGTTAGAGTGGTTGATGGTTTGCTTGAATCTTTAGATGATAAGGGTTTGACTAAAGAAACTATTTCTAAAATCGAAGATATATATAAACAAATTGAAAAAACAATTTTTTCAAATGAAGATATTCGAATTGCTTTTAGTCTTCTTGCGATAAAAGGACTTAAGGATAGTAGTTTCCGTTTGGATGTTGTTACTCCGGATTCAATAAATTTTATTATTGCAAATATAATTAACCATTTTTCAAAAGATGGAGACATATTATTAGACCTTACTATGGGTGTAGGAAACCTCGTTTCAACAATATCAAATATGAGTGAGAATAAATTAAAGATTATTGGGGTTGAACAAGATAGTGTGCTTGCTGAAGTGTCTCGTGTTGGTTGCAACTTATTAGAAATAGACTCACTTATATATTGTAACAACCCGGTTGATATCAAAAATCTTAATTCGCATATGGTTGTTGGCGATTTAGATAATTTAGATGGAAATGAATATCAAATAATCTTAAATCAAATTAATTCATTGGAAGATGATGGGATATTTGTTTTTTTAATTAATAATGATTTTTTCTTTAACCCGAAGATAAACGAGTTTAAAGAAATGTTTAATGGTAAATTATATGGTTTAATAGTATTACCACAAACAATGTTTAAGGATTCTTCGAAAATGAAGAGTTTATTAATAGGAACAAAGAGTGAAATTAATGAGCAGATGATGATTGTTAATATGCCGTCATTATCTGATGAAGATAAAGTTATAGATACAATAAACACTGTTAATCAAATGATTGATAAATTGAAAGGAATGATAAGATGAAAAAAATAATGGCTGTTAATGCGGGGAGCTCTTCGCTTAAGTTTCAATTGTTAGAAATGCCTAGTGAGGTAGTAATTACTGAAGGGATTATCGAAAGAATAGGTTTAGATGATGCATACTACACTATTAAGTTTAATGGTGAAAAGAAAAAGGAAATCTTACCAGTTGCAAATCATGGTGTAGCTGTAGAGATTCTATTACAAGATTTAATAGAAAAGAACATCATTAAGAATTTAAATGAAATCTCTGGAATTGGTCATCGTATCGTTCATGGTGGTGAAAAATTTGATCAATCTGTATTGGTTACTGATGATGTAATCAAGGAAATTACAGCTTTGTGTGATTTAGCACCGCTACATAACCCTGCGCATTTAGTTGGTATTGAAGCTTTTAGAAAAGCATTACCAAATGTAGAACAAGCAGTAATTTTTGATACAGCATTCCATCAAACAATGAATAAAGAAACATACCTATATGCCCTACCATATGAATGGTATGAAAAATATGGAATTCGTAAATATGGTTTTCATGGAACAAGTCATGAATATGTAGCTAATGAAGCAGCAAGATTGATTGGTAAACCAATTGAAGAGTTGAATATTGTTACTTTACATTTAGGAAATGGAGCTTCTATCGCCGCAATTAAAGGTGGAAAAGTTATAGACACTTCAATGGGTCTTACTCCTCTTGAAGGTATCCCTATGGGTACAAGAAGTGGTAATATTGATCCAGCTATACTAGAATTTGTTGCTAAAAAAGAAAATTTAACATTAAGCGAAGTTACTAATATCTTAAATAAAAAGTCAGGATACTTAGGAATCAGTGGAACTAGTCATGATTCTCGTGATTTAGAAGATGGCATGGATGCTGGTGATGAAAGATGTAAATTAGCTCTAGACATCCAATATAAACGAATTGCCGATTATATCGGAAGCTATTATATTCAACTAGGTGGTATTGATGCATTTGTTTTTACAGCTGGAATTGGTGAAAACTCTCATCGTTGCCGTGAAGAAATCCTAAATCGTGTAAAAGTTTTAGGGGTTGAAGTTGATTATGAAGCAAATAATGTTCGTGGTAAAACAAGACTTATTACAACTAAAGATTCAAAAATCAAAGCATTCTTAATTCCAACTAATGAAGAATTAGTTATTGCTCGTGATACACTTAGACTTACAAGTAAATAATTCATTAAAGTAACCGATTATGGTTACTTTTTTTATTTACTAGTAAAAACTATTACTTCTTCATAATATATAATTGGAGGGGTGTTATGAAGAAAATTATTCTAATTATTTGTTTAATGTTTATTAATTCAAAAATAAAAGCAGCAGATGTAATTATTATCGAAAATGGGGTTGGTACTGTTGAAGATTTAGAGTTTGAAAATCTACAACTTGTCTCAAATGATGTAAATTTTATTAGTGATGGAATTTATGAGGCTACATACTATGATCAATTAAATAAAAAGTATTTATCAAAAGAAGTTCATGTTATTAAATCAGAAGATTTAATAAATGGTTATATGACTAATCATATTAATAGTGAAATTAATTTAAGTAGTGACTATTTAATTAATGATTACCTTATAAAAGATGATTATACTTTGATTGTTGGATCAAAAAAATCAAATGATCCAATAAAGCAAACAGAATTTATTCAAAACTATGGATACATTAAGTGTTATAAAAAAGATGTTTTAGTTTGGGATATTAACTATGATAAATATTCTGAAGTAGTAAAAATTATCGAAACTAGCACTGGATTTATGTTCTTATCAACTATTCAAACAGATGGAGATTATACTGACATAGAATTAAAAGAGGTTAATATTGATGGAACAATAAGTCGCACTAAACGTTATAGTGGTGAAAGTTATGAGATGGGTATTGATTTGCTTCAAAAAAACAATAATTTATATATGGTTTATTATACTTATTCTAAAACAGGAGATTTGAGCCATTTTTATGGAACTAGGGTAATTGGTATAAGTAAAATCGACTTATACTCTTTAGAAGTAATAAAATCAAAATTCATTGGAAATAATTACTCGACATTATTTTTAGATATCGAGTATTGTGATTATTATAATCTGTTTTACATATTATTTGAAACCAATGGGGTAAAGGGGGATTATCAAAATAATGGGAGCTATGTTGGTAATTTTATAGTTAATTTTGATGAAAATTTTGAAAATTCACGATATGTTGGAATAAATAATATTTATAACATTAAAGATATTGGTATTGAAAATAGTGATTTATATTTATATTCAATTTCTGGTAATACATTAATTCAAAGGATTTATAATAATCACTTAAGATATATTAAAACGATAAATAGAAGTATTGATTCTGCGTTTGCAGTAAAGTCTATAAAACTTAATGATTATAGTTTTATATATACATTAGATTATGCTAATAAAGGTGTTAGTTTACTTGATATAAGTAGGGATAAATATAATAATCATTTAGAGGATGAAATATTATTTAAAGTTATCAATGATCAATTAGTATCTATGACTCGTAGTAATAATGATGTTATAATAAGAAAATTTTATTTGGCTGAGGAATTAATTAGTGGTGAAGTTGAGTTTAATTATCAGACATTTAATAATCAAACAATTTATATAGATGGAAATTATTATAATAATTATGGTCCACAATCATATAATGGTAATTTTGGTACTTATTCAGACAAAGTCATTATTGATGGGGTTTATTCTCGTGTTATTTTTAGTAATCGATATTTTATCAAAGAAAATATCAATGTTAAGAATAGTGAAATATATGATGAAGGAAAAAAACTTGTTTTTAATGGTATAGGATTTTTAAATGATCAAGAAATAACAAGTGGATATATAATAAATGAAGTTGGTAATTATAGTTTGTTGATTGTTGGTTCTAACATGAATAAATCTTTCAATTTTAAGGTTATGAATTTATCGACTAGATATCCTAGTCAAATACATAATAGTTATGAATTTGATGTTGAGGTTATTGAAGAAGAAGTAAATACCATTTCGACTAGTTTTGATAAGATGATCATTTTAAAATCAAGCCTTCCTTCTTTCGTTTTTACAATAACATTAAGTTTAGTTGGAGCATTACTTGGAGTAATAATTCCAATAGGTAGGAGGAAAATATGATTAAGTTATTGTTTTTGTCATTTTCTTTCTTTATGAATTTAGTCAATAATTTTATTATTGATGTAAGACCTGTAAATGAAGATATAATTGAGGTTGTAGAAGAAGCTAAGTTAATTAGGGATAATGATGAGTTTATTATTAAAAAAGGTGATTTAATTATATATAGAAGTATTGATGCTAGA
>JBAYTC010000087.1:0-4704 GCA_041675825.1 Bacilli bacterium
GATAAAAAATTAATTTTCTTTTCTAATATTTTACAATTCAATTTCACTTTGTTATAATTCTTTTATTTTTAATTAAATTTTGATATAATAAACTCATGAATATTGTTTAAAGTTTTATTGTAAAAAATTATCAGGGGAATATAAGGTGAGTATTATGAGTAACAAAGTAGAATTATATAATATTACTCAAGATGAAGATAATTCATTTATTTTACGTGCATTCTTAAATCTAGATGGTAGTTTGACTTTAGAAGGTCAAGATTTTTGTACACTTGCAAAGGATTTGTATGGAGATGAGGAGTATGAGTATTATTATATCTTTGATTTAGAAAACACTAATAAACTAAAGATCTTATTTGAAACTGATAATTTATTAGAATCACTTAAAAGATATTTTAAAAACAAAATGTTGTTAATAGAATTTAGAGAATTTTGCGATAGTAATAATATTGTTTATAATGTTCATATTATATGAAAATTAAGTTTTGTAAATTATTTACATATGAGTTGTATGGATTGATTGTTTATTTAAAAAATTTATATTTAAAGAAAGGTAGTTAACAAATGAATAAAAGAATATTAAAAGTTGGAACTATGCAACCTGGACCACTTAATCATATATGTGATGTACCAGGAGTTTTGGTTGGGCATTATACATTATCTAAAGAAGATATTCAAACCGGAATAACAGCAATTATTCCCGGGTCTATAAATTGCTTTGAAGAAAAAGTTATAGCTAGTACATACACTATGAATGGCTATGGGAAATCTATTGGACTATTACAAATAGATGAGTTAGGACAAATTGAAACCCCAATCCTATTAACAAACACCCTTGCTGCAGGAAGCGTTAGTAATGGATTGGTTCATTACATGATGAAAAATAATCCGGGTATTGGTAACATAGATGGAACAGTAAATTCTGTTGTGTTAGAGTGCAATGATGGCAGGTTAAATAATATTAGAAAAGTAGTTTTAGGAATTCCAGAAGTTGAATTGGCTATCGATAATGCAAATACAAATACGTTGCAAGGTAGCATTGGAGCTGGAACTGGGATGATTTGTCATGGGTTAAAAGGGGGTATTGGCTCTAGTTCAAGAGAAATAATCATAGATAATAAACCATATTATTTAGGAGTGTTGGTTAATAGTAATTTTGGACATTCAAGTAGTAAAGATTTAATTATAAATGGTGATCCTATTGGTAAAAGAATTTCAAAAACTAAAGGTTTAGATGACCAGGGTTCAATTATTGTTGTCGTTTCAACAAATATTGGATTAGATACTAATCAATTAAAAAGAGTGATAAAGCGTGCTGCTATTGGAATTGGCAAAACAGGTTCATATATTGGTCATGGTAGTGGTGATGTTTTTGTTGGTTTTACAACAGCAAATAAAATAATAAAAAACAAGAGTTTTCAAGTTATGGAAGTTTTAGATAATCGACATATGAATAAACTATTTCAAGCAGTAGTTGAGGCAACAGAAGAGGCCATTTATAATTCTATGATAAATAGTCCTAGAGTAAAGGGATATTTAGAAGAAGTGGAATCTTTATCAAAATGGGTAAATAATATAAAAGAATAAAAAAAGTCCTAAAGGACTTTTTTTGTATATTAAAGTATAATATGCCAAGGCTTATTATACTTTTGATTTCTTAACTCTAGTAAATTGAATATGTTAATATTTTTTGTAATGCTTTCTCTTTGAGTTATACCAGTAATCTCATTTATTATTAATCTTATTTTTATTAAAATGGTTCTTTAATGTTTTCTATTACCGTTTGAATTTGCTGATTAAAATCCATATTCGAATTCACTGCTTTTCCAACCGCATAAATATATTCATTTGTCGTTTGAAAGAATTGATTAGTAATAATTAGTCCATCCTCAGTTAAAAGAATTAACTCATTATATAACTTATCAATAATTAAGTAATCATAAGTATACTTTGATTCTTTAGTTATAATATAGTTATTAAATACTAACGCTTTATTAACCCAAAGATGATTAATATCAATATTATCTGGTTTAGTTTCTGTAACAATAATTAAATCATAATGCATAATTTTCACCTATTTATATTATACTGTTAATATTTAAAAAATCAATTATCAGTTGAAAAAAAAGACTTTTTATGGTAAAATATGTATATGTTTATAGGGGTAGAAATACCTTAAAAAGTTAGAAAGGAATAACAATGTAGTTATATTTACATTGTTTAAAATAGAAATGGGATTAACTGCTGGAATTATTGGTTTACCGAATGTTGGGAAATCAACTTTATTTAATGCTATTACAAAATCTAAAGTATTAAGTGCTAATTATCCTTTTGCAACTATTGAGCCTAATGTTGGTGTGGTAGAAGTAAAGGATAGTAGACTTGATGAAATAGTAAAAATAGTAAAACCTCGTAATGTCGTTTATACGGCTTTTTCATTTACAGATATTGCTGGTCTTGTAAAAGGGGCATCACTTGGTGAGGGTCTTGGAAATCAGTTCTTATCACATATTAGAGAAGTGGATGCTATTTGTCATGTTGTTAGATGTTTCGATAATGATGATATAACTCATGTTAGTGGAAAGATTGATCCAGTTGATGATATTGAAACTATTAATTTAGAACTTGCATTTGCTGATTTAGAAGTCATTGAAAAAAGAATTTCAAGAATTGAAAAGAAAGCAAAAATGAGAACTGACGCTGAGGCAGTTAAAGAATATGACATTCTAATTCGTATTAAGGATGCTCTTACAAAAGGTATTCCTGCAAGGAATGTTGAGTTAACTGATGAGGAAAAAGAGTATATTAAAAATTATAATTTTCTAACAATTAAACCGATGATCTATGTTTTAAATGTTAGTGAAGATGAAGTTTCTTTCGATAATGATTATGTTTTAAAAGTACGCGAATATGCAAAAACTGATAATACAACAATTGTTAAGATTAGTGCTAAAATTGAAGAAGAGTTATCGGAATTATCAGATGAAGATAAAGAAATGTTCTTAGGAGAACTTGGCTTAGAAGAAAGTGGATTAGATATTTTAATTAAGCTAGCATATGATATGTTGGGTCTTGAAACTTTCTTTACAGCAGGTGAAAAAGAAGCTAGAGCCTGGACTTTTAAAAAGGGAATGAAGGCTCCTCAATGTGCTGGAGTAATTCATACTGATTTTGAAAAAGGTTTTATCAAGGCGGAAGTTATTTCTTATCAAGATTTTATTAAATATGGTTCAATACAAAACGCTAAATTAAATGGAAAGATGCGTCTTGAAGGAAAAGAATATGTTTTTAAGGATGGAGATATAACCCTTTTCAGATTTAACGTTTAATCTATGAAAGGAAAACCATTTATTGGTTTTTAGATATTATGAAAGCTTTTATATTATCAATTGGAAATGAAGTGTTGCTTGGAAAAACTATTAACACTAATCATGCCTTTATTTCAAGAAGATTAGAGACTCTAGGGATAAATACCGTAAAAGGTATGGTGATAGGAGATGATTTTGAGGTTATTAAAAATGAAGTAGATTCATTTTTAAATAGCGATGCTGATATCTTATTTACTATAGGTGGGCTTGGACCCACTCATGATGATCTTACTAAAGAAGCAGTGGCAAGTAGTTTAGGTTTAGAATTAGTTGAAAATGATGAAGCAAAAAAAGACATGTATAATTACTTCAAAGAAGTTAAAAATGATTCTAACTTGAAACAAGTTTTATTTCCAAAAGATGCAATAATTCTACATAATAAACTTGGTTCTGCAGATGGTGCTATTATTTATTATAAAAATAAGACTATTGTTTTATTAGTAGGTCCACCTTACGAGCTTGAACCTATGTTTAATGAAGAAGTGATTCCTAACCTAAGTGGTCTTGGTAAACAACTTTTGATTCAAGAATATATTGTTATGGGTAATAGTGAGTCATATTTTGAAAATCTATTATATGATTTATATAAAAAACATCAAAAAGTTGATATTGCTCCATATGCATCTAATGGGGTTATTCGTTACCGGATAATGGCTGAAGTTACCGCATTAAAGGCCTTTAATAAGGCTTGTAGCGACTTCAAGGAATTAATGGATAATTATGTTGTTAGTGATAATGACAAGAGTATAGAAGAAGTTTTAGTAGAATTACTTATTAATAAAGGTTTAACTATTAGTTTTGCTGAAAGCATAACTGGTGGAATGATGGCTTCATCAATAATATCAGTTCCTAATGCTTCAAGAGTTTTAAAAGAAAGCTTAGTAACATATAGTGATGATGCTAAAATGAAATATTTGAATGTTGACTTTAGAGGATTTGATGCTGTTAGCCTTGAATGTGTAAAACAAATGGTTGAAGGTTTATCAAACAAATCAAAAAGCGATATAAATGTTGCTGTAAGTGGTTATGCTGGTCCTGATGGGGATGAAGTTGGGAAATACTTCTATGCAATCAAGGCCAATGATTTAATAATAACTGCAGAAGCAAAAACAAGAGGCAATCGTGATATGATTCGCCAAAGAGTTACTAAATATGTATTGTATCAAACATACATATTTATAAAAGAAGTTTTAGAAAATAACATTTAAGATTGAGGACTAAATTATGAAAAAAAACTTTTTTAATTATTTAATTAAGACATTAAATGGAATGGCTTATGGGCTGTTTTCCACTTTAATTATAGGTACAATTATCGGCACAATTGGCAATTATTTAC
>JBAYTC010000088.1:0-4673 GCA_041675825.1 Bacilli bacterium
AAAATTAATATCCGATGAATTAGGGGATAGTGTAAGTCACATTAATGGGGTTGTTACTTTTTATTCTCATTTTTCAATTGAACCAAAAGGTAAGCATGTTATTAGTGTTTGTATGGGAACTGCCTGTTATGTAAGAGGTTCTCAGGATATTGTCAATGCTATTAGTGAAATGCTTCACATTAAAGCAGGAGAAACAAGTGAAGACGGAATGTTTACACTTGAAGCTACCAGATGTATTGGTGCATGTGGACTCGCTCCAGTATTTACCATTGATGGAGAGGTTTATGGATCAGGAACTCCAACTATGGCGCGAAATTTAGTAAAGAAATTGCTGGATAAATAATATGATATTAAAAGATCTAGTTAGAGTATTAGATGCAGAAGTATACACTAAAGATATATATGAAGAAAATTTGCCTACAAATTATGCTTTTAGTTGTGATTTGATGAGCGATGCTTTAATGTTACTTAGAAATGCTCCTTTTTATTTTTGTGATGAAGGAGTATTAGTTACTGGTCTTGCTACTGTTCAAGGTATTAGGACTGCAGAAATGCTTGACTTAAATGTCATTGTTTTAGTAAGAGGTAAGATACCTACAAATTCAACAATTGAAGAAGCTAAACGTTTGGGAATAATCATAATTGGTACTAAACTTGCAATGTTTTCTACAAGTGCAAAGATGTTCTTATCAGGTGTGAAGGGATTAAGTGATCTATAGTGAATAGACTATATGATTTTACAATCAATCCAAATGATTTGTCTCAGGCTGGGATTGCTTCTAGTTTCATAAAAAACATCCTAAAAAAATTAAATGTAAATCGAGAAATAATTAGAAGAGTTGCAATTGCGACTTATGAAGCGGAAATCAATGTTGTTATTCATTCATATGGAGGTAAGTGTAATTTCATTATAACTGATAATAGTTTGAATGTGACTTTCATCGATTATGGACCAGGAATTATATCCATTGAAGAAGCAATGTTAGAAGGAACCTCAACTGCATCGAAATACGCAATTGAGAATGGGTTTGGTGCAGGAATGGGTTTACCAAACATGCAAAAAGCTTCAGATCATTTTTCAATTACCTCAAGTAAAGAAGGTACAGTAATCAGTATGCTTTTTAAGTTGGGTGGTGACTTGAATGATTGTTAGAGAACTAAATAATATTAAAGAGATCAAGCAATTAAATAAATCAGTAGAAGTAGATACTGTAGTTACCGATTTTTATGCATGTGATTTGCTTAGTTTTTTAATGGGTCATGCTACTCAAGAAGGTACTTGCTTGATTACTGCAATTACAAATATGAATGTCATTGCGATTGCTTCACTCCTTGAATATAGTGTAATTATATTTGTTGAGGACATGACTCCAAGTGAAGAGGTAATTATGAAAGCAGAATCTTTAAATATACCGTTATTTAAGACTACACTTTCCTCTTTAAAAATATATAAGGAGATTCTTGATTATGAAAGTCAAATTTGATTTGCATATTCATTCGAAATTATCTCCTTGTGCAAGTGAATTAATGACCCCTAACAATATCATGAATATGTGTATGCTTAAAGGGTTGGGTTTAGTAGCAGTTACAGATCATAATAGTATACTTCAACAAGACTCACTAACAAAAATTAGTGAAAGTTATGACTTTATATATATTAATGGTATTGAAATAACAACAATTGAAGGATTCCATGTTTTAGGGTATTTTGATAGTTTGGATAAATGTAGAGATTTTTACAATTGTATAATAAATCATTATGATCAATCAATAAAATCTAATAACCCAAAAAAACAAGTTATATTTGATGAGTATGATCAAGAAATAGGTTATGTAGACTATAATCTACATCAAAAAATTAATATAGATACAACGAGCCTATTGAAAATGATTAGATTGTTTAATGGTATTATCGTTTTAGCCCATATTGATCGTCAAAAAACTGGTATAACAAATTATGATATCGATTTTCAATATTTTGATTTTGATGGATTTGAAATTGATGATAAAGATAAAATTGATGAATTATATAGAAGTCATTCTTTTTTAAAAAAATATAAAATGATTAATAATTCTGATAGTCACGATATTACAAGTATTAATGAAAATGAATATATAGAGTTAGATGAACTTAGTTTTGAAGGATTAAAAGCGTGGTTTTATCATGACTGATTTTTCATTGTATATTTTAGATTTAGCTCAAAATTGTATAAGGGCAAAAGCAACACAAATAGATATAACAATTCATGAAATGATTAATAATAATAAACTATTTATTGAAATAGCCGATAATGGCTGTGGAATTCCAAAGGATAAAGTATCTAGTGTAACAAGTCCTTTTTATACTACTAGAACTACCCGTAAAGTCGGATTAGGTCTTAGTTTATTTAAAGAAATGGTCACTTCAGCAAATGGTGAATTTAAAATTATTACTAATCAATATGGGACAACTATTAGAGCTTTGATGCAATATGATCATGTTGATTTAATGGATATTGGAAATATTGAAGAAACTATTTTTTGTTTAGTATTAAATGAAGAGATTAATATTTGTTTTGAGTATTTAGTAGATGATTCTAGATTTGTCTTTGACACCGTAGAAATAAAAAAAGTATTAAATGATATAAAAATAACTGAACCAACAATTATGGATTGGTTAAAAAAACAATTTTTAAAAGAACTAAATATAGTAAGGAGAAAGAAATGATATCTTTAGATGAGTTAAAGAAATTAAGAGATGAAGCTGCAAAGAAAATAAATCTTAGAAACCAAAAAGATGGTTTTCGAATTGTAGTCGGAATGGCTACTTGTGGAATAACTGCGGGAGCCAGACCAATTCTTAATGGACTAGTAGAAGAAGTAAACAAGAGAAACTTAACAAATGTTACTGTAACTCAAGTTGGATGTATTGGCAAATGCTCATTAGAACCAATTGTTGAAGTATATGATAAGGCTGGACAACGAGTTACTTATTGCAAAGTTAAACCTGAGAATATAAATACTATTATAGAAGAACACATAATTAATAATAGAGTTGTAACATCATTATTAATTAGTAATTATGAGGTTTAGTATGGCAGTTAGGAGTCAAGTGGTTATTTGTGGTGGAACGGGATGTATGTCTTGTCAATCACAGAAGATAAAAGATGAATTTCATAGTTATTTAAAGGAATTAGGGTTAGATGATGAAGTAGCTGTTTTGATGAGTGGTTGCTTTGGTCTATGTGAGAAAGGCCCAGTCGTAGTTGTTTATCCAGATTGTACTTTTTATTCTCATGTTGGGGTAAACGATGTTAAAGAAATATGCGAAGAACACTTATTAAAAGGTAGAATTGTTGAAAGGAAAGCTTATACAGAAGCAGGAATCAATAACACAAAAGAAATTAAGATATTTCAAGAAATGACTTTTTATGCTAGACAAGAAAGAATTGCGCTTAGAAATTGTGGAATCATTAATCCCTTTGATATTAATGAGTACATTGCCAGAGATGGTTACTTAGCATTAGGAAAAGTTTTAACTGAGATGAGCAGTGATGAAGTAATAAGTGAAATAACTTCTTCGGGACTTCGTGGTCGAGGAGGAGGAGGGTTTCCTACTGGATTTAAATGGGGTCTTGCAGCTAGACATAAAAACCAAGAAAAGTTTATAATTTGTAATGCTGATGAAGGAGATCCTGGAGCTTTTATGGATCGTGCTATTTTAGAGGGGGACCCACATAGTGTTATTGAGGCAATGGCAATTGGTGGGTATGCAATCGGAGCATCACAAGGTTATGTATATATACGTGCAGAATATCCTTTAGCGGTTGAAAGATTAGAATATGCAATTAAAGAGGCATATAAACTTGGTTTAATTGGTAAGAATATATTTGGGACCGAATTTAGTTTCAATCTTGAAGTTAGATTAGGTGCTGGTGCATTTGTATGCGGTGAGGAGACTGCATTGTTGGCATCTATTGAGGGGGAACGTGGTATGCCTAGAAATAAGCCACCTTTTCCAGCAGATAGTGGTTTGTGGGGTAAATCTACAATTATTAATAATGTAGAAACATATGCAAACATCCCACAAATAATCGTAAAAGGTGCTAAATGGTTTAATACTATTGGAACAGAAAAATCTAAAGGAACAAAAGTGTTTGCTTTAGGTGGAAAAATTAACAATACTGGATTACTTGAAATTCCAATGGGAACAACATTAAGAGAAGTTATTTTTGACATCGGTGGAGGAATTCCTAAAGGTAAGAAATTTAAAGCTGTTCAAACTGGAGGGCCTTCGGGAGGATGTCTTACAGAAAAAGATTTAGATGAATCAATTGATTATGATAATTTAGTATCACTAGGATCTATGATGGGTAGTGGTGGTATGATAGTTATGGATGAAGATAATTGTATGGTTGATGTTGCAAGATTTTTTCTTGATTTCACAGTAGAAGAATCATGTGGCAAATGTACACCTTGTCGTGAGGGAACTAAAAGAATGTTAGAAATTCTTGATAAAATTACAAGTGGAAAAGGAGAGTTATCGGATTTAGATAAATTAGAAGAACTTTCTTATGCTATAAAAGATTCAGCATTATGTGGATTGGGTCAAACTGCTCCAAATCCTGTGTTATCAACACTTAAAAATTTTAAAGAAGAGTATATCGAACATGTTGTAGATAAAAAATGTAGAG
>JBAYTC010000089.1:0-4462 GCA_041675825.1 Bacilli bacterium
AGAAATATTCTAACATATATGACAAATGATTTAAGTGCATTCTACTTAGACTTCACAAAAGATGTATTATACATTGAATCAAAGAATAATCTTGCTAGAAGAAGTATTCAAACGGTTTTATATGATAACTTAAGTGCCTTGGTTAAATTATTAACACCAATCATTCCATTTACTACTGAAGAAGTATATTCATATATGAATGATAAAAAAGAAGAAAGTGTTTATTTAACACAAATGCCGACAGTTAGTAAGTTTGCTAACACAAATGAATTGCTAGCAAAATATGATGAATTCTTTGAGTTTAGAGATGATATTCTTAAAGCAATTGAGGTTGCAAGAAATTCAAAAATAATTGGTAAATCACTTTCAGCAAAAGTTGAATATAAACCAAATGAAAAAGTTTCTAAATTAATTTCAAGTTTAAATGTTGATTTAAAACAGTTATTTATTGTGTCTGAATTTGTGGTAACAAATTTAGATGTTGATGGAGATCAGTATGATACTGGAGTAATTAAGGTTACTGCAAGAGATGGTATTATTTGTAATCGTTGTTGGCAAGTGGTAGATAATGTTGATGAAGATGGTTTATGCCCACGATGTGAAGATATTGTTGAAAATTGGGAGGAATAGTTATGGCTATTTATATTCATTTTTTTAGGCGAAATGATATAGGAAAATTAGATTATTCTAAAATTCTTGATTATTTTGATACTTTATCAAATTTTAAAACTTATGTAAGTGATGAATATGTTGAAATAGCATATTCAGATGTTGAATTTTCTTTTGACTATCGCTACTTAATAACTAAACAATCAAGAGTTAATAGAATCTATGAGTTAAGTCCTAAGTATACTAATGTAAACTTTATGCTTGAAATGCCAATTTTGATCCCTTCCTTCCTTGCTAAAGAAATTTTGACGATAGCTCAAAAAGTTTCTAAGATATTTGAACTTGATGTTTATGTAGAAACCTTTAAAGATGTAGAACCTTTTAATCTTGTAGACTTGTTAGTTTTGTTTGAAAAAACAAGAGCAAAACATATTGAAGAAAATGGTTTGAAAGACAAAATCACCTTCGACAATGACCAATTAAACATTCTATGTAAATATCAAAGATCTGTGGATAGTCTTAAAGAATATTATCAAAATGAGATTGAAGTTAAACATGTAATTCCAGTTATTGATGTAAATAATAATGTCAGTGGGATCAGTTATACTTGGGAAATTGGTAAAGCAAGTGTCTTCCCACCATATACTGAATTCATTAATGTGATTGATGATGAAGGTAACACATTAATTATTAACAGAGAAAATTTCTTTAAGGTAATGAGTAAATATTTTACTGAAATTAAGACATTTTTACCTGATTTATATGTAATTAAATCCAAACAGGCTAAAGGAACAAAAAAAGAACTTAAAAAACTAAGAAAATTCCATAATGGAAATTATCGTTTCAAAGCATTAAGACTTTGCGATGTAATTGAAAAGTAGGTGTAATTATGAAAGTTAATAAATTAATAGATCATACTTTATTAAAAGCCTTTGCTACCAACGAAGATATCAATAAACTATGTGAAGAAGCAAAGAAATATCAATTTATGAGTGTTTGTGTTAATCCATACTTTGTTCCACTTGCAAAAGAATTATTGAAAGATAGTGAAGTTTTAGTGTGTACAGTAGTTGGTTTTCCTTTAGGCGCTAATACTATGGAAACTAAATGGAATGAAACAATAAATGCTATTGATAATGGTGCAGATGAAATTGACATGGTAATAAATGTTAGCAAAGCTAAAGAACATGATTGGGAATATATTCGTCATGAAATAGCTGGAGTAGTTGCTGCAGCAAGCGGGAAACTAGTAAAAGTTATTATTGAAACTTGTTATTTAACAGATGATGAGAAGATTGAAGCTGCTAAAATGGCGGTTTTAGCTGGAGCTAAATTTGTTAAAACATCAACTGGATTTGGTACAGGCGGTGCAACAGTTCATGATGTTAAGTTAATTAGAGAAAATGTACCTGCAGAAACTGGTGTAAAAGCAAGTGGTGGTATTAAGAGTTTTGATGATTTAAGTGCCTTAGTTAATGCTGGTGCTAATAGAATTGGTGCTAGTAGTGGCGTCTTTATTATGAATAATCTAAAAAGTGAGGAGGACTATTAATGAGCCCGACACCACATATAGAAGCTAAAGATAAAAGTTGTTTTGGAAAAACTGTTTTAATGCCAGGAGATCCCCTACGAGCTGAGTATATTGCAAAAACCTATTTAACTGATGTAAAGAAAGTAAATAATGTCCGCAATATGTTTGGTTTTACTGGATTTTATAAAGGTAAAAAAGTTACAGTTATGGGAAGCGGAATGGGTATGCCAAGTATTGGTATTTACTCTTATGAATTATTTAAATTCTATGATGTTGAAGAAATTATTAGAATTGGTTCATGCGGTTCTTATACAACTGATGCAAAAGTTTATGATGTTATTTTAGTTGAAGATGCATATAGCGAATCAAGTTTTGCTCAAGTGGCATATGGTTATAAAGAGCATATTATTGAAGCAAATAAAGAAATTAATAAAGGTTTAGAAGAAGCTGCTAAAAAATTAAATTATAAAATAATTAAAGGTAGAATTCATTCGAGTGATGTATTCTATCGTCACCAAGGTGATGTTTTTAAAGATGTTAAAGAACAGTTTAATTGTTTAGGAGTAGAAATGGAATCATTTGCTTTATTTGCTAATGCAAAAGAATTAGGAAAAAAAGCAAGTTGTATATTAACGGTTTCTGATTCGTTAGTTACTCATGAAGCGACTACATCTCAGGAAAGACAAGAATCATTTAATAAAATGATGGAAATTGCCCTAGAAGCCGCAAAATAGCGAGGAGACTCGCTTTTTTTAAAGATTAAGGCAATTAAACGAATAAGAAGGAAAAGGTGTCAGAATGGAAATTTTAGATTTAAATGGAATTGAAACATTAGTCATAAATACTAAAAAGTTTAAAACAATCACTTTTCTTATAACTTTTTATGGAGATTTCTCAAAAGATAATGCAACTAAAAGATCATTACTTACGAGGATTCTTTCCAATTCAACAAGAAATTATCCAACAAGAGAATTATTAACTAATCACTTGTTTGATTTATATGATTTTAATTTTTCCATTAATAGTTCATCTATTCATGAAGCAAATATAACAAACTTTGTTTTTGAAGTTATTCACCCAAATTATATTAGTGAGCCATCTTATATTAATAAAGTTTTTGATTTTATTCGTGAGATAATATTTTCTCCTAATGCAAAAGGAAATGCCTTTAATGAAGCTGTGTTTAATGAAGAAAAGAAGATATTATCATCGCAAATTGAGAATATATATAATAATAAACCTCAATATGCATTAAAAAGATTAATTAAAATCATGTGTGAAGATGAAGTGGCATCAATATCTAATATTGGCACACTAGAAGATTTAGAATTAATTACTAAAGAGAACTTATATGAGTTTTATTTAGAAATGATAAAAAATGAAATGGTAAAAATCGAAGTAATTGGCGATTTTGAAAAACTGAACTTAAATGAACATCTTTCTAGTTTGGGATTTACTAATAACAATAGAACATTAAAATATATTAATTCACAATCAAATCCAGTTAGTCGTATCAAAGAAGTGTTAGAAAAACAAAAGATTAATCAAGCACAACTTATGATTGGCTATCGGACAAATATAAGTTTTTTAGATGAATTATATATTCCGGCATTAGTTTTTAAAATGATGCTTGGCGGAATGGCATCTAGTGATTTGTTCAGAATAGTAAGAGAAGAAAATAGTTTGGCATATAGTGTTAATGCATTATTATATACTGCAGACAAAATTTTAATTATTAATGCGGGTATTGATCAAACTAATTTTGAACTTACTAAAAAATTGATTATTGAACTAATTGATTCATATAAGAATGGTAAGATTCGCAAAAGTTTGCTTAAATCAGCAAAGGATAATTTAGTTAGTTCGATACATGAAAGTTTTGATGACACTGTATCAACATTAATGTTTTATCAAAAAAACAGATTACTGAAGAGATATTCAATTAGTGATTTTATTCAAAGAATAAAAAATGTTACAATTGAAGAAATTATACAAGTAAGTCAAAGATTAGAACTAGATACAATCTATATGTTGGCAGGTGAAAATGATGAAAAAATTTAAATATAAACATATAGGTGAAACATTACATCATGCAGTATTAGATAATGGATTAAACGTATTCATTGTATCAAAAAAGGGCTTTAGTAAGACGTATTCAACATTCGTTACAAATTTTGGTGCTTCCACAACTTCATTCATACCTCATGGAGGAAGTGAGTTTGTTGATGTACCTTTAGGTGTTGCTCATTTTCTAGAACATAAAATGTTTGAAATGGCTGATGGAATTGATGCTATGAATCATTTTGATAAAATGGGTGCTGA
>JBAYTC010000090.1:0-4400 GCA_041675825.1 Bacilli bacterium
TAATGACAATAATGTAGCAATAATTAACCATTGCCACCAATTATAGGCAACTAGGATATTATAATTGATACCCATTTTCAGTCCATCACCAATATCAAATATCATTGATATAGCAAATAAGTCACCCTTAAACAAAAATAATGTTGAATCGGCAATAAAAACGGCAAGTATGTATACTAAGTAACTCATGTATAGTATGAATCTAGTTTTACTAGATTTTACTAGTAATATGAGTGCTGGAACAATTGTAATACTAGCTATTGTTATTAAATAATATAACGGATACACATTGATATGAAATCTTAGCAGAAAAGCGACTTCAAAAACCACTAGTGCTGATATAACTAGTAAATATTCAATTATTCGATAATGGTTTTTGATAAATTTATTCATTATTAATTTGCCTCTTTCCCCTTAAATCCAACGACTGTCTTGTTATCTAACACATCATGCAATACAACTGTGTTAGCTCCTATTTTAACGTTATTACCTATTTTTATATTTCCTAATACTTTAGCACCCGCGCCAATTAAAACATTATTTCCAATTGTTGGGTGCCTTTTACAATGTTCTTTTCCTGATCCACCAAGAGTTGCATTTTGAAAAATAGTACAATCATTACCAATAATTGAAGTTTCTCCGATAACAACTCCTATGCCATGATCAATAAAAAATCTCTTACCTATCTTGGCACCTGGATGTATTTCAATATGTGTTAAAAATTTTGCAAAATTGGTTATTAACTCTGCAATTAACTTTAACTTTATTTTCCAAAAGAATCTAGCTATTCTATACATAAACATCGCATGTACTCCTGAATAAACCAGTATTATTTGTAAATAATGTCTAGCTGCAGGATCCCTTTTTTTTATTGATTTCAAATAATCAAACATGTTTTTCCTCTTCTTCTAGTATGTTAATTAAATTGATATAATTATCAAAACATAGAATATTTAAATTATTGTAATTTTCTTCTTTTTTTTCATTAAACCATATGGTTCTTAGTTTTAGATTAGTAGCACCAATTATATCATAATAATAATCATTACCAATATAATAAAAACTATTTTTATCATTATTAAAATATTTTATTCCTAAATCGAAAAATTGTTGATGAGGTTTTCTAAATATATAGTCTCCAGATGAGTATACGCAATCAAAATAGTCTAGAATACCTAATTTTGCTAATGATTTTTTAAGTGTATTAGATGAAAATGTAGAATTAGATAATATTACAATTTTCTTTCTTTTTAACCTTAGATAATTTAAAAAGTCTACTACACCATCTATTAAAACAAGAGTTTCAAGTTTTTCTGAGAATCCCTCTTCAAGTTGATCAAGTGACATATTAAATTCTAGATTAAAGTAACTTATTAAATACATTAAATAATTTCTAAAACTGATTTCAAACACATCTCTAATATCAAATGAAATAGATTTAAAATGACTCGTGAATGCCAAAAATTCTTCTAATGTTATTTTGGGATTTATAATATTATCGTATACAAACCTTAAACCGCGATTAAAATTAAAATCTTGATTATAACATATTGTATTGCCTAAATCTATTAAAACTCCACTATACATTATTCACCTCATGTCACAATATATTATACTACAAAAACAAATTTTTTCAAATGAAAATGTATTAATAATGAAATTGCTTTAAAAATATTGCCTTTTAATTTAAAAAGTGTTATAATGTATTATATTTTGTAAAGATGAAGGGGATAAAGATATGGATTTATTTAATAAAGTATCATATGTTGAATCAATCAATCAAGTAAAAGAAAGCGGATTATATCCATACTTTCATCAACTTGAAACAGGACAAGATACTGAAATTATTATGGAAGGTAAAAAAACCATAATGATTGGTTCAAATAATTATTTAGGATTAACATCTCATCCAGATGTTATTAAAGCCGGTGTTAAAGCAATTGAAAAATATGGTTCCGGTTGTAGTGGATCTCGATTTTTAAACGGAACTTTAGATATTCACATTAAACTTGAGGAAGAATTGGCAGAATTTTTAAATAAGGAAGCAACAATGACTTTTTCAACAGGTTTCCAAAGTAACTTGGGAATCATTTCAGCAATATGTGGCAGAAATGATGTTATCGTTGGAGATAAGGAAAATCATGCTTCAATTTATGATGCTTGTCGATTAAGTTATGCAAAACTATTAAGATATGAACATAATGATATGGAAGATTTAGAAGCAATATTAAAATCAATTGAACCATCAAAGGGTATTTTAATTGTAACAGATGGAATCTTCTCAATGAGTGGTGATATTTGTAATTTACCGGAAATTGTCAGATTAGGTAAGAAATATGGCGCAAGAATAATGGTTGATGATGCTCACGGATTAGGTGTAATCGGCGAACATGGACGTGGTACAGCTGAACATTTTGGTCTAGAGGATGAAGTAGATATTTATATGGGTACTTTTTCTAAATCACTAGCTAGTTTAGGTGGATATATGGCAGCAAAAAAAGATGTTGTTGAATATGTTAAACATGTATCAAGACCTTTCATCTTTAGTGCTTCAATTACTCCAGCAAGCGTAGCTTGTGCAAGAGAGTCTTTAAGAATATTAAAAGAACAACCAGAAAGAGTTAAATCACTTAAAGCAATAAGCGATTATATGCGTGAAGGTTTACGTAAAGCTGGTATTAGTTTTTATGAAACTGAAACTCCTATTATTCCAATCTACACATATGAAGATCAAAAAGCATTTATGGCTTGTAAACTTCTTCTTGAAAGAGGAGTTTACGTCAACCCAGTAATTTCACCAGCAACTCCTGTTGGTCAAAGTTTGCTAAGAACCTCATATACTTCTACTCACACTAAAGAACAAATTGATTATGCTATTAGTCAAATTAAGGAAGTTCTAGAAATAATTAATCAATAAAAATAAGCATCAGTTCATTTGAACTGATGCTTTTTCTATTTTTAGTAATAATTTTTTAATGTCTAAACCACCAGCATATCCTCCAATTCCTGTTGAAGAAACTACTCGATGACAGGGGATTACAATTGGTAAACGGTTTTTATTACATGCAGATCCGACTGCTCTATATGCTTTTTTATTTGTTACTCTAGAGGTCAATTCTTTATAAGTTACTACTTCACCATATTTAATCTTTTTCATTTCATTCCAAGTATTTACTTGGAATTTGGTCCCAGCTAATGAAATAGGAAATGTAAAATCTCTTCTTTGACCTTTAAAATATTCATCTATTTCTTTCATAGCACAATTTAAAACTGATGAATCTGTAACATTTAAATTTGGATCAGAAAAACTAATATCAGTAACCTTATTGTCTTCTTCTATTATCCATAAAACTATTTTTTCATTTATATATTTAACACAATTTTTCATACTATATCCTTTTTAATAAAATAAAATCTTTTATATATATCTTATATAATCTACTATACTATTTTATTTGTTGGCTGTAAATATTTATTTTCCATATTAGTGAAAAAAGTATTAATAATCGCACATCTTCTATATGTGTTTATTAATACTTTTTTAATTATTTAAATTGTATTTGAAATTATATATTAGAATGTAAAATATAACTACATTCTCCTGCAATTACAAACTTAGTAGTAAGCTTCTTTTCTTCAAAAACAAATTGATATAACATATAATTTTCATATATTTGAACATTAACACCAATATCAGATGGTAAATATGGTATGTTTGAAGTTTTAAAATTCTTTATTACTTTAACACCATCTATTGTACCATCATAAGTATATAAATCTTTAGTGATTTTTAATGTTCCTTCCCCAACCACACATACAAGATTATTTCGATAACATTCTAATTTAACATTTGCTATTAAATAAAAATCTGGATTATTAACTAACTGTTCTTTAATCTTCTCTTCTTGTTGTTTATACAGTTGACTGATTGTATAATCATCAAAACGTCCATATTTATTGTAAATAAGTTTATAATTACAATTTGGACATTCTAAAGTATTTTTGTTTGTTCTTAATCCTTCGTGAAAACATTTAGGACATTGATAAATCAAGTTTTGTAAATTATTTATGTTTTTAACTTTATACTTCATTTTGTGTTCTTCATTATATAAATCAGCATTATAATCTAATTTGTCTTTTATAATATCAAATATCTCTTTATCAGTTAATTTTGATATATCTTCTTTAGTAAGTATTTTCTCTACTGTTGAATTAATTCTTCCCGGAAAGCTTTTTTTTGACCAAGGGGGATTGACAAAGTATGCATTATGATGCTTTACAGCGAAAACATCAACCCCTTGATTTTTTATCAATTTTGCAATTGCAAAAGAAGGTAGTTTTGATTTTCCAATTGATGATATTTGCCCTTCAGGGAATATTCCAACTATACCATTTTTAGA
>JBAYTC010000091.1:0-4327 GCA_041675825.1 Bacilli bacterium
GAAAAGCATTATAAGACTGTAATAGTATTTGGAGATAATGACCATCCTGGAGGATATGCATCAAGAGCTATTTCTGATAAAGATGGTAAGAAATTATGTAAATGGAAGATAGATAAAGTTATTTCATTCCATAAAAATAATAATGTTGATTTAGCAGGCTATGCTAGATGGTTTTCTCCAAGAGAAGTGGAAAAAATTAGTAATTGGGTAAAGTATTTAAAACATTTTTAGTAAACCTTTAAATTAAATTAAAATGAACAGAATTTTTGTAAAGAAGAACGAGTTAACTCTCGTAAACGGTGGTTATTTAGTAACAGGTAAAGAAGAAACTCCTGTATACAATGAAAAATTTATTGCTGTACAAAAACATGCAGAATGGGTAGTAACTTTTGCTGAAAAAGCAAAAGGAAAAGATTTTATTGGTAAGGTACCTGATACTATTGCAAGTGTTAAGGATGAAGTTAGAAAAGCTTTATACAATAATGAGGTTAAATATATAGATACTCCTAAAGGAGTAAAACAAGATTTAACTGAAAAGTTACAAAAAGAAGCTTTAGCTTTTATCGGATATAGAGAAGATGTTTCAAAGGCAAATAAAATGAACCAATTTTTACAGCGATTTAATGTTATTCAGGAGTTTGAAGAATTTGGTCTTTATTTTGAAGAAGATGTATGCAAACTTAATAAAATTTATACCATTGAAGAGATTGTAAAAGCAGTTACAGAAGTAATTGACCTTATTAACTAATTAAATTAAGTTTAATTTAACTAAGAGCCTAGCAGTAATGTTAGGCTCTTTTAATTTATAATATGGAAGAAAAAATTAAAATATTAAAAGATACTCCATTTAATTTAGCTGGAGATATTTTAGGAATTAAGGAATTTAGGCTTAAATACAATTATATTTGTACAAATGATGTTTCTGATAAAGATTTAATTCATTATATTAAGAATTATAAATCTTACCCACAATTAAAACAGGCTCAGAAATACTGTATATCTGAATGGTTCCAAGTTGTAGAATCAATTGATTTAGAGCCTTTAACTTTTATACATGAAGATTTGTTTTACACAAAAGGATTTGATGGAATGTATCATGGATGGACAAGTGCTGAAGCTTTTTCTTTATCCTTTTCTGCTGACCATAAACCTGTAAAAAAGATAAGTATACCAGAAGCAAGAAAATTAATTTCAGAAGCAAAATATAGAAAAGAAATAATGTACTGTACAAATAATGTAAATAAGAAACTATAATGGAAGAAAATCAAAAATTAGCAATACAGTGGGTTAAAGACCAGAAAATTAGAGGATGTCTTACAGGGTCTTGTTTATTGGGGTATTTTGAAGGTTCTGACGTAGATTTCTTTGCTTATAGCGAAGCAGCATTTACTCAAATGTTTTATGCAATGTATTATAATCCAATGTTTCAAATACTAGACCCACTGGAAAAATGGAAGGCTGACAAATTTATTGAAAAGAAATTAGATAGTTATAGTAAAACTAGGCTAATTACAATTAAATTTATGTTTAACACCTGTATTCCTATAAATATTATTTATAAAAGTCATTGTACAGATGGGTATTCAGTAATATCTTCATTTGATATGGATGTAATAGCAAAGTGTTATGATACATTTATTCAGCAAGAAATAGATTTAACTTATGGAAGTACTGTAAGTAAAGTAGTATCTTGGAATAGGCACAATCAGAATTTTTGTGACCCTGAACTTTGGCAGATTTCTAGAATACTAAGGCAACTTGAGAGAGTAATTAAATACCATAAAAGAGGATATAATACAGATGCAGTAGTACATAAATACATTGATTTAATCAATCAAGTACAGGAATTTCAAAATATATTTAATTCCGATAATTTTAGCGAGAAGCTAAAAATTAGAAAGAATAATACTAAGATAGTGAAACAAATCTGCTTAAAGTGGTTAGAAACACATGAGATTGCAGATGAAACTTTAGAATTATTAAAAGAAAAAATTAAAGAAATATAGATATGACATTGAGTATAGATGACCTTTTACGGGCACTGCAAAATCCCGAAAAAACTGTTACTTTAGAGAATAGTAAAGATACTTGGAGTAGAATAGGTAATAAAGATAGTTTTGAAGAACTTGGATTAGAACCAAGTGAACTAGATGCTTTTTTGTCCGAGTGGGTGGGTGATAACCCTTACGAAACCATTTAATGTTACAATTATGAAAGAGTTAAAAGAAAAAGTAGAAAAATTTATAGTAGATAATAAATTAGAGTTTAATGATGGTGATAGTGGCCTTAATGGCAATTGCGTTATATTAGCTGGATTCCTATGTTATTTACTCGTAGAAGAAGAAAGAGGAAATTCAGAGGGTATTGATGTTATTCGATCTTTAGGATTAGTACCAGAAGCAGAAAATGAATTAGAAAGAGTATTTGATTTTGCTTGGGCTTCTGGCTATGAAGAATTTTGGATAACTGAAGATGCTAAAGAAACATATGTATTTTAATTATGCGTACTTTTTTATTAAAAGGTGGGAAGCCTCTAATTAAATGGGGGCTTCTACCTGATAATACTTTTTATAGAGGAAAAATACCTGAAGGGTATGATTTAGCTGTTAATCCACATCAACCTTATATTATAGTTGATGTGGATAGACATAATAAAGATGGGTTCCTTAATATACCTGAACATTTAAAAGCTGAATTAGATGCTACTTTAAATTATCCTACAAAAAATAACGGTCAGCATTATTGGTTCTGTTACAGTGGTAACAAGGTCTTACTTAACAAAGCCAGTAATTTAGGAATAGATTTAAGAATAGGGTATGAAAGGTATACTGAGACTAAATGGAGTAATGGTGGGTATGTTAAATGGCATCCTAGAAATGAATACAGAATTGAAGATGTATTGTGGAAAGCTCAGTTATCTTCAAAAGATTTAAATAAATGGTTAGAAAAACTTTTTAGTTATAAAAAGACAAATGAAAAATAGTGATATCATTGAAGCATTAGATAAAATGCTAGAGGAAGAAGATAATATTAAGGTACAAAAAGTTATAGAAAAGATAGGATGTGCTAAAACACAATTATTTGAAGCTATGTATGCTGCTCAGAAAGGATATACTATAGCTGGAGCATTAACTCCAATTGCTACCATTAGTAAAAATAAAGTAAACTAATTATGGAACAAGATATTTTTTACAAAGGTTATAAAATTAAAATTAGACAAGATGAGGATTGTGAATCTCCTAATGATTGGGAAGATGAAAATTTATTTCTTGTTTATGACCATAGGCAATTTACTGTAAAAAGAAAAGGTTTTGAACCTCAAGACATTTATGAAAATAGTTTAACCTATGAGAAAAATTATTGGGTATTACCTGTAGAGGCATATATTCATTCTGGTGTTAGTTTAAGCTTGTTTTCAGGCACTAAACAATGTAGGTGGGATAGTAGTGTATCTGGATATATTTTAGCCTCTAAAGAAGAATTTAAGGATTTAGAAACAGCTAAAACTGCTACTGAAGGGTTAATAAAAACTTGGAACCAATATCTATCAGGAGAAATCTATGGGTTTATTATAGAGAAGCCTAATACTATCTATTCAATATCTAAAGAAGAATTTGATACTCTATGTATTACTGGTACATTTTCTTCTGAAGCTTTTTTACAGGTAGCAGAGGAAGATACTGATTGGGAAGAAGTAGATAGCTGTTGGGGATACTATGGAGAATCTGAAGAAAGTGAGTTACTTGATGAAGCTAGAATGGTAATTGATAATTTAGTAGGAGATGTTTAAAAAGAGAAATAAATACTATACTGCTAGAGATGGTAATATTAGAAGAAAGGGCTCATATTCTGTAGGATATTCAGAAGCTCTACAAAGAGGACTAATCCCAGACAATAAAACTTCAAGGAAGAAGTATGGAGATTTATTAGATAATGTAGAACCTATAGAATGGCATCATGGAATGGGAGGAAAAAAGGTTAATTTTTACAGAAGAAAGGACTTAATTAATGGATAAAATACTAAGTATCATAGACTTTGATGGGATGTTATATCATTCTACCAGAGATACATTAGAAGAGAGTATAGAAGCTTTAAAGGATAAGCTTCAGAATTGTTTAGATAAAACTAACTGTACACATTGGACAGGATTTGTAGGCAAAGGAAAAACATTTAGACATAATATTAGTCCAGACTATAAAGCTAATAGAACAGGTAAACCATCTAAATATTTATCAGCTTTAAAAGAATGGGCTATTGCAGAGTATAATCTAAATGTTTGTATAGGGTATGAAGCAGATGATGCAGTAGGATATTTTTATTCTATTC
>JBAYTC010000092.1:0-4268 GCA_041675825.1 Bacilli bacterium
GGTTAAAAAAATTAAGGGGGTTTGTAAGATGGTTGTTAAAACGCTAAATAAAAGCGAATTACCATTATATACACAGTTGTTACAACAATCTAATTATCCATATATTTTTCAAACAATCCCTTATTTAGAGACTTTAATTAAATTAAATCAAACTTTTGAAATTGTTGGTATATTTGAAGATGAAACTCTTAAATATGCTTTACCGGTTCAAAAGAAAAAATTACCGGGAATTAATAAATATTTCTATTTTATCCCCTATGGAGTTATTACTTGTGAAGAAGATATTAATAATGATATAATTAATATGTTCATAGCATATTTGAAAAAAACTGCAATTTTTATTAAATTAGCTCTTAAAGATAAAATCAGTATTGATTCATTTGAATATATTGGAGAAAACACAACTTTAATGTTAGATCTAAATAATGATATAGATAATATTTTTTCTAATTTTTCAAAGACACATAGAAATTGTACTAGAAAAGCAATTAAAGATGGAGTATTAGTTAGGATTGATAATTCTAATAAAGTAATAGATGAGTTTATTAATCTTTATAGTATTCTTATGAATCAAAAGCAAATTGATGCTATTGATTTGAAATTTCTAAGAGAAGTAATAAGTAAATTAATAAAAGATGAATTAGGTTTTTTTGCTGTTGCTGCATATAACGACATTATTTACAATATAGCATTTATTTCAACAATTAATCAACATGCTAGATATCTATATGGAGCAAGTAGAAGAACAGAAGAGAAACTTCCACCAATTGGACAGTATCTTCATTATGAGATAATAAAATATCTAAAAGAGAATAATTTTGTAAACTATGATTTTGGAGGTATTCCAAATCTTCCAGTATCAGAAGAAGATCATAGTTATTTAGTTTATAAATTTAAAAAAGGTTTTGGTGGTGAACCTGTAATTACCCATCATGATTACACTTATCGAAAGTTTAAATTGCTAAAATATTTATTTAAGTAAGGAGGAAAGCTATGGGGCGTCATCGTATTAAGATATTGACTGGGTTTGTTAGATCAATTGGTATAATAACAATAATAACAGTCTTATCAAAATTGCTTGGCTTATTAAGAGAAGTCGGAATTGGATCTTCTTTTGGCGTTGGCCTTACAACTGATGCTTTTTACGCTGCATTAATTATTCCTGCCTTATTATTTACTTCAATTGGGGTGGCAATCCAAAACTTATTTATGATAGAGTTTTCAGCTGTTAAGGAAAAATCAGAAGATATAAATGAACAAAGCAAGTTATCAAGTAATATATCAAATATATTACTTGTTGTTGCTGCGATAATATTTACTATTTCATTTATATTTACTCCGATTATTGTAAAAGTGATTGCTCCGGGATTTACGGATCCAGAGAAGTTTAACTTAACTGTGAAATTAACTAGAATATTACTGCCGACAATGTTAATAATTCCCGTATATCAAATAAGAGCTTCAATGCTTAGAGTATATAATCGTTTTGTTACCGTGTCGTTAATAGATCTAGCATTTAATATATTTCAAATATTGTATTTACTTTTATTTGCTGATAAATTTGGGATTTATGGTTTAGCATACTCAATTTTATTTGCTTATATTTTCCAATTAGCAATAATAGAAATTGTTGCTTTAAGAATGGGTTTTAGACATAAAGCCATTTTAAATTTTAATGATCAACACTGGAGAACTATTTTAAGACTATTTCTACCGACATTTGTTAGTTTTGGTATAATTCAAGTAAATGCAATGGTTGATAAGATAATAGCATCAAACCTTGGTGAAGGAGCAATTTCAGCCCTAAACTATGGTTTTATGATTAGAAATGTAATTTACTCAATCCTTATTTCAACAATTCTTTTAGTTGTATATCCAGTTTTATTAAAAAAGAAAGAACAAAAAAATGAAAAAGAGTATAATAAGATAGGGACCAAAACTTTACAAGCCATTTTTGTACTTGCAATGCCGTTATCTTTATTATTAATGGTTTTTAGTCAGCCAATAATAAGAATTGTATTTGAAAGAAGTGAGTTTACAAGTGAGGCAACAATAATGACTAGTGGAGTCTTATTCTATTATGCTATTGGAATTACATTCTTTGCTATTAAAGAATTATTAGTTCATGTTTCCTACACTTATAAGAATACGAAAATGCCATTACTAATAACTTTAATTGGAGCGCTATTAAATATTATTTTTAGTATAATATTAAAAACATATATGGGAGTAAATGGTATTGCTTTAGGTTTAGCAATTTCTGAGTTCATTACGTTTGTTATTATAATGTTCTATACTGCTAAAAACAAGTATTTGGATTTTTCAGATACCTATAAACAATTGTTTATTGCATTTTTACTAAATCTTATAATTGCAGTAGCAATATATTTTACATATTCATTAATACCAACATCTAGTTCTAAACTAATAGAACTAATATATCTTTCTGTGTATTCAATAATTATGTTTATTATTTATATACTAGGTTTACATTTATCAAAGTCTACATTACTTACTGATATGATTTTAGCAATTAGAGGAGACAATACTGATGCTTAAAAAACTAATCTCAAGAAAATATCGCGCATATTTTCTTAGCATAATTTCCATAACTTACTTAATAATGATGTTTATTATTTGGAATGTTAATATTCATGAAATATTAAGTATAAATGCAAGTATTCATCGCATTGCTAATCAAGTTTTAATAATAGCAGCAGTAGTTAATATCGATATTGTTTTAAAAGAAAAATCTTTAAAACAAATATTACTTTTTGTTGTGGTTATGTTTTTATTGCTTAATAATGCTAATCATGCATTTCATGGTGAGCGCGCTAAAAGTTTAATAAATAATATTATTCCAGTTTTTCTTGTTTATTTGGTTATTTATTCCCATGAACAAAAAAGATTATTTAAATATGGTTTTCATATTTTAATTGGATTATTTTTGTTTTATAATATTGTTGGAATTATTGGGGCTTTATTTAAGTTTGAAGAATTCTTGTTTAGTATTCCAAACTTTCTAGTTGATAATTATCGATATTCTTCAATTCTTACAAATCCTAATTCATGGGGCGAGTTTGCTTTTATAGGAATATGGATTGCGACATTGTTTTTGCTTAAAACAAATAATAATAAACTTAAAGTTTTTTATGTGCTGGTAATAATTTCTGGATTGGGTGCGTTATTTTTCTCAATGGCAAGAACATCTATATTGATGTTAGGAGTATTGTATGTTGGATTATTAGCAATTTCAAAGTTGGTAAACCCAACGTTTAGAAAGTATCTATATATATTATTTGGATTATTTGTTGTCGGAATCATTGGACTTGCTTTATATAATTTTAATTTTTTCCTTGATTTGTTTAGATTAAATCAAGGATTAAATGAAAGAGATTTAGTATGGCAGTATGCTTCACAATATATTAATGAGAGTTTATGGTATGGTATTGGATTTGGTAATGGGCCGATGTACATGGCAATATCAGAGACTTTTAGTGTTACTTCTGTTCATAATCTCTATTTAGCATTATTACTTGAGTTAGGATTATTAGTGTTTATTATTATAATGCTATACTTTGTTTATAAACTTGTTCAAATGATTTATTATTCAAGATTTACCAAAGAACATCGAATTGATTTAATATTATATACATTATTCATAGTCGCTTTTCTTGTTGGTCAAGTATTTGAAGATTCATTCTTTAAAGTGGGTCCAGTTAACTTATTTATTTTTATAATGTTTTCAATAATAAATAATACTATACGTGTAGTCAAAAATGAAGGTATATATATAAAGAAAGTTACTCACCTAATTACCGGACTTGATAGTGGCGGGGCAGAATCGATGCTATATAAAATAATGATAAATGCTGATTCTAACTTATACAAAATTAAAGTAATATCACTAGATTCTAAGGGCTTTTATGGCCAAAGATTAGAGGATGCAGGAATTAAGGTTGTGGCATTAAATATGCGTTCACCTATATCCATAGTATTAGGAATGTTTAGACTTATATATCATTTATTTGGAACCGATACTTTACAAACTTGGTTGTATCATGCAAACTTTTTAGGTATTATATTTGGTAAACTTCTATTAATAGAAAATATTATTTGGGGAGTAAGACAAGCTGATATTAGCATTGATCATAACAAGAAATCAACAGTTATGATTGCTAGAGCCTCAAAATACTTATCTTGGATGACTGATACCATATTAAGTAATTCAGAAGAAGTTACTTCATCTCATATTAATCTTGGATATA
>JBAYTC010000093.1:0-4227 GCA_041675825.1 Bacilli bacterium
AAACAGAACTTTTATATAGTGAAACTATTAAAGGTTATTAAAATCGAATTTGTTACCTAAATTATTAAAACAACATCATATATTAGAAAATCTGAATATTTAAAAAGTTGAAAAAAGCAATCATAATAAGAGGGGAGAGTTGAAAATGAAGGCAGAATTTAATGAAGCACAATATCAGTGTGCTTTATGCAATGAACTAACAAATATATATCTTTTTAATCAGCTGATTGGGAAAACAAGTTTTAAATTTACTACAGCTATAGAAGAGACAAAAATTGGTTATGATGCCAAATTATTATATAGATATACGACATTATATCTTCAATTTAAAGTTGCTGATTATATTAACTCAAACAGAGGAAAATATAGTCGACATTTTGGCGTTCCATATTATTATTTTAAGGTTCGCACAAGTTTACCTCATAGTTATTTGAGAATTGATTGTCAACATAATTTATTAGTTAAGTTGGCTAATTTAGGAAATAGTGTTTATTATGTAAGCCCTATTTTTCATACAAATAGAGATTTTGATTTATATTATGTAAATAATCAAATAAGAAACAATAGCAAATTTATTAGTGTTCTTAATTTACCATTTGTTGCATCTGGTTCTAACCACTCTATTGTCTATAATAGATCTGCATAAATTTTTTTCGGAATCTTTTCAAATAAATGAGGATGGCACTTTTTCAGAATTGTTGGATAATATTAGTGAGAATAAATTTATAACATTGAAAAAAATAATAGAAAATAATTTAAGAATTATTAAAGAAGTATTTAAAATTGATTTGAAAACTGATAGTTTCAATGAGATTCAACATTTTTTTAATAAACATAATATTTATATATTTTTAATTCAAGAGGAAGAAAAATGATACTAAATTATTTTTAAGATGTTCAAATAATTGGTGTGTAAAATGAGTTCAGAAGACATTATTAAAGGGTTAAACAACTAAAATGGCGTCACAATCTCATTTTAGATTTGTGGCACACTTATAAATTAACGTTTACAAAAGAGCCGTTCATTATTTATTGATGAACTATAAGAGGTTGGGGATATTAATGAAAGTAGATATTAACATTACTGATATTAGCAACAAAATTTGTTCAAACATAAATATTTTTAAAGATAAAGACGATATTGGTTTGTTATCACAAAATATTTTATCAGATTTAAGACATTTTGTAGAAGCTGTGGTATCAAAAATATATTTGTTGGCGAATAATTTACCAGATATGGCCGTAGACTATTACAAAACAATTGTTCCGGGACTAGATTATATTAAAAACAAGCATGAATTTAAATTTATCAAAGATTTTCATAAACAATTGCAAATTTCAATTTCTCATTATACTAGAGATCCTGATAACTCGGAACGTTTACTATACAAATATATAGAAAATTTGTATAAAATCAGGAGTTTCTTAAAAACAAATTATGGAATGGAAGTATTGGAAAACTTAGAAGCCATTTCCTTAAATAACGAAGGAGATTTATCAAATTATTATAAACTTATTGCACAGAAAATAGAAATAAATGAACATGGAAATAGATTAAAAGGATTTAATGAAAGTTATTATATATGGAAAAAGAAGCCATTCTTTATAAATGGAAAAATCTATTATGAGATTACAGCTGTTGAGGCAAATGATAAAATTAGTAAATTCGATCGATTTGTATTCTATACTAAACTTGATATTAATCCTAATTATGCTATTAGAATAGATATAGTAAAAGAAAATGTTCTATATGATGAAATAAACATCCCCGTTATATTAGTAACGAATTATGAAGTTAGCATTAGGCCATGTGAAATTATGAATTATGCTAAAATTTTAGGACAATCAATAAAAATAGATAGATCATATGCTGATTACAGAAAAACAATGCAATATTTGAAAAAGACTAACTATTCCTTAGTAGAAATAATATATTTAGATGATAACACTTTTTATTCGATTATAAACGCCATAGATGGCAAGGGGCGGTCAAAGGGAATAATAAACATATTACAAGATAGTAGAAATATAATATTAAAAAAATCTAAAGGAAGTAATATACTAAAATTTTTATTACTAAATTTAAATAACCGAAATATTAAATCACAGTCACAAAAAGATAGAAGGTTAGTACTCCCAAATAACAAACTATCAAGATTAAGATTAAACAACGGATGCCTTCCTTTTGAAGAAATGCCGTTTTGTTCTTCCCCTTTAGGTACAAATGTAAGGCTTAGTGATTTATTTGAAATTATCGAAACAGACAATAGAGAACATGAATTTTTAGCGCGATTTATTACAAGAAAGGCTGAAATAGAAAAACAAATTTATACTGATTTAAGTGAATTAACTCAATTTAATGACATTGAGAGATTAATTAAAAAATACAATGGGCTCTTGCATCATACACATAAAAATAGGGAGATAGAAATATTTAAAAATAAAAAAATATATATAAAAGCATATGATACTAATGTAGCATTTATTATTAATGAAATAGCTAAATTAACAAAACACGGAGTTGATGGATATAATCCATCTGTCATATCATGGTTAAACGATCCAAACAACAAGGTTGATAGTTTAGATAAACAAGAAGCCCTTAAAAAAGGATTTACCGATTCATTAGTTTTTGTCATATATGGTGCAGCAGGTACTGGCAAGACAAAGTTATTAGAACATTTTGGTGAATTCTTTATGAATGCTAATAAAATTTATTTAACATATACACATGCAGCTCTTGAAAATTTAAAGAGAAGAGTTAATCATAATAATGCTTCGTTCTATACCGTTAAAAAGTATTTAAATGGGACCGATCTGACATCAGGAATTTTAATTATTGATGAATGCAGCACGATATCTAATGAAGATATGAGAATGGTTCTTGAAAAATCAGATTTTAAAATCCTCCTTTTATCTGGCGATCCTTATCAAATTGAATCAATTACATTTGGAAATTGGTTTGATTTGTTACGAAAATTTATACCGAATAAGTCCTATGTAGAATTAACTATTCCACATAGAACAACTAACAAAGAGCTGATAAAATTATGGAATAGTGTGCGGAAATTTGATGAAAATATAGAAGAATATCTAACAGCAGGGCGATATTCTTATCCTATAGATAAAGCGGTAGTAGAAAAAAACAAAGACAATGAAATAATATTGTGCTTAAACTATGATGGGCTATACGGTATTAATAATATTAATAGAGTTCTTCAACAAAAAAATCCAAACGAGTCATTTATGATTGGTGCTAATGAATATAAAATTGGTGACCCTATTTTATTTAATGAAAATAGTATTATTTATGAACCGCTTTTATATAATAATGCTAAAGGGACTATAACTAATATTTATGAAGAAAATGGAAGGTATAAGTTCCATATAGAATTAGATAAGATTATTAATGAGATGGATTTATGCTGTGGTTTGATTCTTGTTGGCTTATCTAATGGAAATAAATCAATAATTGAACTAGTAGTAGATGAAAGGGTCCCTACTGATGATGATGGGGCAGAATCCAATATTCCGTTTACAGTTTCATATGCAGTTTCAATTCATAAATCACAGGGATTAGAATATGATTCCGTAAAAATAATTATTGTTGATGAAATAGATGAGATGATTACGCACAACATATTTTATACTGCAATAACAAGAACCAAAAATGAACTTAAGATATTTTGGTCACCCAAAACACAGCATAAAGTTATTTCGAGTTTTTCAAGTAAGCAGATTTCCGATGCTAAAATAATATCTCATAAACATGGGATTCCGCTTATCAAGAATAGATAATATGTGATATGAAAATTGGAGCATTAATTTGAACTTATCTGGGAAGAAGAATTATTAAATTTTAAACATATAAAACCATTGATTTCATGGAATTTATTACAATAAGGTGCTTAACGCCATAAATTTAATTCTTAAGCCGTTAGGAAATTAAGAATTTCAATTTTCCTCTAAAATGACTCAAAAGTTCTCCATTTTCCCTTTGATGGATAAAAAACACCAGTTAAGGTGAAATACCTAATTGTCCGTTGGAATACCTCAAAAGTATATGAAAATACCCTATTTTCCTTTTGATGACCAAATGTTAGTAGTTTCGCACAGTTAGGACATTAACCACCGATCCCTTAAAGGAAAAAGACTGCTCCAAACTTATCTTTGATTAGTAAGTTATTAAAAATGGCTTTATAAAGCCAAAAATAAAGACTAAAATAG
>JBAYTC010000094.1:0-4145 GCA_041675825.1 Bacilli bacterium
AACAAAATAGATATTTAAAATATGTGTTATTTGAAGAAGAAATGGATAATGATAAATTAATTGGTTATATTAATCAAGTTGATGATGTTGTTATTCTTCAAGGTTTAAGTGAATATAATAAGAATAATATTATGAGTTACTGTTTATCAAAGAAATATACTGATGTGTATTTAGTTCCTAAACTTTATGAGATTAATATTGTAAATTCAAAAAATGATCAAATTAGAGATACACCAGTCTTTGTTTCGCAATCACTGCATTTATCACTAACACAAAGATTCTTAAAGAGATTGCTTGATATTATTGTGTCACTTATTGCCTTTATAGTTGCGCTACCTGTATTTATTATTGTTCCAATTTTAATTAAGGCTCATGATAGAGGTCCAGTATTCTATAAACAAGAACGTGTTACAAGAAATGATAAAAACTTTATGTTATATAAGTTTAGAACGATGATTGTAGATGCTGAAAAAGCAACTGGTGCTGTATGGCAAATGGAAAATGACCCAAGAATTACTAAGGTGGGTAAATTCTTAAGAGCAACAAGGCTTGATGAACTTCCTCAATTACTAAATGTAATTAAGGGTGAAATGTCTTTAATTGGTCCAAGACCAGAAAGAGAAATCTTCGTTAAAGAATTTATAAAATCAATTCCTGACTTTAGATATCGTGTAAATGTAAAACCAGGTATAACTGGACTTGCTCAAGTTTTAGGTAAATATAATTCAGAACCTGATGATAAATTAAGATTTGACTTAATTTATATTAGAAACTATTCTATATGGCTTGATATTAAAATTTTATTCTTAACTATAAGAGCTATCTTTGATAGGGACTCTTCAGCAACCCTAGGAATTCCAAAACTAGAAGACATAACTAGAGATTTAAATTTAACTTTACAAGAAATAGATATGGGTTATCTAGTTAATAAAGAGATAAAATTATGATAAAAAAAGTGTTATTTGTTGCTCATATGGATTCTCATATTGCTAATTTTCATTTACCATATTTAAAATGGTTTAAGGATAATGGATACGAGACTCATGTTGCAAGTAATTCTAAAGAATCAACAAAAGAAATTTTGTATTGTGATGTAAAACATCAAATAGATTTTTTAAGATCTCCATTTTCACTTAAGAATTTTAAAGTTTATAAAAGCTTTAAAAAGATAGTAAAAGAAAATGATTTTAGTTTAGTTCATGCTCATACTCCTATGGGAGGCTTATTTACTAGACTTGCTTTTAGAAATAAAAATTTTCCTGTATTTTATACTGCTCATGGTTTTCATTTTCTAAAAGGTGGTTCAAAATTTAGTTGGCTAATGTTCTATCCAATTGAAAAATATTTATCAAAATATACAAATGAATTAATTACTATTAATAATGAAGATTACATGCTTGCTAAGAGTAAATTTAGTAAGAAGTGTAATGTGAATTTTATTCATGGAGTTGGGGTAGATTTTAAAGATTTTCTAGAGTTGAGTCAGGAAGCTAAAGAAAAGGTAAGAAATTCATTTAGACTAAAAAGTGATGACTTTGTTCTTGTATATGTTGCTGAACTTACAATAGGTAAAAATCAAGGATTTTTAATTAATGCAGTTAACACTTTAAAAGATAAATACCCTAATATTAAGTTACTACTTGTTGGTTATGGTAAAGAAAAAGAAAATTATGAGAAGATGGTTAAAACCCTAAAACTTGAATCATATATAAAGATACTAGGATATAGAAAAGATATTAATGAAATTAATAATATTGCAGATTTAGTAGTATCTTCATCTTTAAGAGAAGGCCTACCAAAGGGTTTATTAGAAGCATTATCCATAGGAAAACCTATTCTAGCCTCAAATGTTAGAGGAAATAATGAATTAGTAATTAATGATGTAAATGGTTATTTATATCCTGCTAATAATGAAGCAATGTTTATTGAATTTTTTGAAACCTTATATGATAATAAACAATTAAGAGACAAGTTTGGATTAGAGTCTCATAAACTGTCGCTTCAATTTGATATTAATATAATTTTAAATGAAATGGTTAGTATTTATAATAAGTACTTGTAATAATAATAGATAATAAGGAAAGTGAGTAACTTTGAATGAAAATTAATATTGCTTATATTCTTCCTAGTTTAGATGTTGGTGGATCAGAGATTAAAGTAATTGATCTGGTTACTGGACTAAATAAAGATTTGTTTAATCCTATTATTATTACAATTACTAAACCAGGTAAACTTGCCGAATCGGCTTTAAACTTAGGTGTTAAGGTTATTTGTGTTAATAAAAAAAGTAAGATAGATTTTTTTGTTAGTTCTAGAATTTCTAAAGTACTAAAAGAACATAATGTTGATATAGTTCATGTATTTACTTCAACTGGAAAACTTTGGGGTAGACTTGGAGGAATATCTGCTAAGACTAAATACATTATATCAACTGAAGAATCTTTATTTAGAAATAAATTTACTGATAGATTACTTGAAAAAATATTCATTAAAAAAACAAGTTTGATTATAGCTAATTCAAAGGGTTCACTTGATAGCGCAAGTAGTGTTACAAAGATATCAAAAGATAAGTATTTACTAATATATAATGGTGTAAAATTAGATGATTATAAATCTGCAAAAAACCTTAATCTGTTAGGTAAAGCTAATGAAATGATAATCTTATGTGTTGCAAGGTTTGATGAAAGAAAAAGAATCGATCTACTTATTGATTGCATGCCTTTAGTTATAAGTAAGATAAACGCAAGACTAGTTTTAGTTGGAAATGGAAATGAGGAATCTAAACTAAAAAGTCAAGTAGATAGACTAAGGCTAAGTGATAAAGTAGATTTTCTAGGTTTTAGAAACGATGTAGCAAACTTACTAAAAGAAGCAGACATATTTGTTCTACCTTCAGACGAGGAAGGTTTTGGTAATGTAATTGTAGAAGCTATGGCTAGTGGGGTAGCAGTTATTGCATCAAGTGTTGGTGGTATACCTGAGGTTATTGATGATAATGTTAATGGAATATTATTCAAGAAAGGTAGCAAGGAAGAATTATCTAACGCCATAATTAAAGTATTAAGTGATAATTCAAAAAGATTGTCATTAATAAATAATGCTTATAAAAAAATTGAAAAATTTAGTAACAAAAATATGATAAATAAGCATCAAGATGCTTATATCAAGTTGATGAAGGGTGGAAATTAAAATGATATATGTAATATATGGTTTTCTTATTTTCACTTTTTTATTTGTTATAATTCATGTAATCATGTTTATAATTTTTAAAAAAGATTATGTACCAGTACTAATGTATCATCGTATAACTGATGATAAAAAACAAACAGATGTAAGATATATTAAACATAAAGGTAGTATCCTTGATTTAGATTCAATGAAAGTTAGTCCTAGTAATTTCTATGATCAAATGAAATACTTATATGATAATAATTATAAAGTGTCTTCACTTGATAAAGATGTATTTCATAAAAGTGGAAAAAATATTTATGTAACTTTTGATGATGGCTATAAGGATAATTTTACTCATGCTTACCCAATTTTGAAACAGTTTAATCAAGTTGGTATTTTCTATATTACCGCAAAATTAATTGATGATGATACTTTTATGCCAATAGATTTAAATGATAAAAGATATGCTAATAGATTAATGACTTGGGATGAAGTAAAAGTAATGGCAAATGATAATATGCAAATAGGTTCACACACACTTAACCATCCTTGGCTTACAGATAGTAATGTTAATTTAGAAGAAGAGATTGTTTTATCAAAAAAACTTATTGAAGAAAAAACACAAATCAAAGTGGATACTTTCGCATATCCTGGGGGTTTATATAATGAAGAGTCTATTTTACTTGCAAAAAGTAATTATGAAACTGCAGTTATAACTTCAAGGGGAGATGATTTTCCAAATTCTAATAAAAATGTATATCTAATAGAAAGAGAAACTATATCAAGTAATGATTCAATGTTTATGTTTAAATTTAAGTTATACGGTTTTCATAAATTTTTGAGAAAACTAGTTTGGTTAAAAAAATTAAGGGGGTTTGTAAGATGGTTGTTAAAACGCTAAATAAAAGCGAATTACCATTATATACACAGTTGTTACAACAATCTAATTATCCATATGTTTTTCAAACAATCCC
>JBAYTC010000095.1:0-3918 GCA_041675825.1 Bacilli bacterium
ATACTTAGAAGGAAATGCCGATGAACATATATGCGATATCTTAAACCATCAAGGAACTAAACCATATAAGACTAAGAAATGGAATCGTTCATCGGTCATTAAAATTCTTACCAATTATAACTACACAGGCGACCTTATTTTACAAAAGACGTATAGAGACAACCACTTAACTAAAACGATGTGTATGAACAATGGTGAGCACAATAAATATCTTGTTTTAGATTCTCATGAAGCGATTATCGATAAAGTTACTTTTGATGATGCCCAAGAGATAAGAGCATTAAAAACTAAAGATATTAACTTAGATAAAACGAACCAAACTTTATTTAAAGGTTATATTAAATGTGGTATATGTGGCAAAGCTTATACCTACAAGAAGTCACCATATAATACCGTTTGGATGTGTTCCACTTTAAGGACTAAAGGGAAAGATTCATGTGATGCCAAACAAGTGCCTGAGGATAAACTAATTGAAGTATCAAACAAAGCATTAAACATTGAAACGTTCGATTTAAAACGCTTTAAACATGAGGTTGAACAAATACTTGTCCTACCAGATAATAAGCTTTTATTTCAAATCGTTGGCGGCAAGGATAAAGTATTTAAGTGGCAATATGAATCAAGAAGTAAATCTTGGACAGATGAAATGAGGGCGATGGCCAAAATCCATTATTTAAAAAGAGGTAAAGGAGGTAACAGCTAGTGGCAAAAGTAACAATCATACCATCAACAATTGATCCAATCACGCAGTTACCTAAAAATAGTAAAGAGAAACTAAAAGTTGCAGCTTATGCTAGAGTATCCACTAATACCGAAGAACAAAACTCAAGTTATGAAGCCCAAGTCAGTTATTACCAAAACTATATCGAAGGTAAACCTGAATGGTTCTATGTGGATGTTTATGCGGATGAAGGTATTAGTGGTATGAATACTAAAAGAAGGGCAAGTTTCAATAGGATGATTGATGATGCCCTAGAAGGTAAAATTAGTTTAATCATCACCAAATCAATATCTAGATTTGCTAGAAACACTCTTGATACAATTAAGTATGTCAGAATGTTAAAAGATAAAGGGGTTGAGGTATTCTTTGAAAAAGAGAACTTATGGACACTTGATTCAAAGAGTGAACTTATACTTACAATCATGGCATCTATTGCACAAGAAGAATCAAGATCCATTAGTCAAAATGTAACTTGGGGTAAAAGAGCATCGTTTCAAGCTGGTAAGGTTTCATTTGCCTATAGTAGATTTCTAGGTTATAAAAAGATAAGAGGTGAGATTGTGGTTGATGAAGATGAAGCACAAATCATCAGACTGATTTATCGTATGTTTTTAGTTGAAGGGCAAACAACGACTGGTATATCAGAATATTTAAAAACTCAAAATATCATAAGTCCAGCAGGTAAAGGTGCTAACTGGACTAAGAATACCGTTGAATCCATTTTAACAAATGAAAAGTATAAAGGTGATGCCTTACTACAAAAAAGTTTTACTGAAAATTACCTAGAACAAAAGATGGTTAAAAATACCGGTCAAATCCCGCAGTACTATGTTGAAAATAGCCACCCAGCAATTATTGATAAAGGCATGTGGGAATTAGTCCAAATTGAGTATGAAAGAAGAAGGGGTATGAGAACAAGTTACTCATCAACCGATATCTTTTCAACTAAACTTATATGTAGTGATTGTGGTAGTTTTTATGGCAGAAAGAAATGGTATGCCGGCAGTAAATATGAACGTTATGTTTATCGTTGCAATCATCGATATAATGAAGGCAAAGCCAGATGCAAAACACCGCATTTATATGAAAAAGAAATTAAAGAGCAATTCTTAGAAACTTATAATATAACGATGCAAGATAAGAAACGTATTGAAAGTGATTTAAAAGAAGTCATCAAACTCATAACAAACACAAAAGGCATTGATAAAGAAATCACGCAAGTTAATAATGAATTAGTAACAGTCTCAGAAGCAATTAACAAACTCATACAAGATAATTCAAAGTCTAATAAGGGTATTGAAAAGTTTGAAAAGAAAGCTAAAGAACTAAAAAACAAATATGAATACTTAAAAATTAAAAGAGATGAACTCATTGATACTAAAAGATTAAATCTTGCCAAATCTTATAGAATGAAAACATTTCTAAAAAGCATTGAAAAATCAGATGATAAGTTACATTATTGGAACGATAGAATTTGGATGTTGATGGTTGAAAGTGCAACGGTTTATAGAGATAAAAGAATTAAGTTTAAGTTTTATAATGGAATAGTAGAGAAGTAAAGACAACCATGTATCAAATGATATGTGGTTTTTATTTTAGATTTCTATTAGATTTACTAAATAAAACATGCTATAATTTCATTATAGAAGTAACGTTTGCGTTAGAAATAAAAGAAATGGGGAGTTAATATGAAAATTAGTAAAAGGGTTTTAGGCTTAATTTTATTAAGTGTTTTTTCGTTGTTATTAGTTGCTTGTGGTGATAAAACAGACGATAATAAACCGCCGATTGTTCAACAATACACAGTGACATTTAATGTAGATGGTGGTAATAATGTTTCACAAATTACGCGTGAAGAGAATAAAGCAATTGGAACACTACCAACAACTACAAAAAGTGGTTATATGTTTGATGGCTGGTTTTCAGATTCAGCTAAGACAGTTTCGGTTACAGGAACTGAGTTAGTTACAAACAACATGACGCTTTATGCAAGATGGATTGAAAATAGAGTATACTTTTTAGATGCTCGTGATAAAACGGTTAATTCAAATCAATTTGAATATGATTATGATTTGAGCGTAACAACAAAATATAGTTCAATTAATGGACCTAGTGCTGTTATGAATGGTACTGTTAAGTATAATGAAAATCAGGCAAATTCTTATTATAAGTCACAAACTAATAGTGGCGCACTTTTGTTTGATGGTCAAACACATACTATTAAAACAGGAACCGAGTTATCTGAGTTTAAAGTTAAACCAGATGGTAGATTATCCGATTATGAACGTACATCAATTCCTTCAAACTTTAAATATGAGTCTTCAAGTTATGCTAAAGTACTTTTTGAATACAATATAGAACAAATTACTGAAGTTATTCAAGCAACAAACAATAAATACGAAATAAAATATAGTGGAAGCACTACGGGTATGATGAATACAGCAATTGGATTCTTAAATAATCCGATTCTTAAATCATTTATAAATGTACCAGAAACTGCTTCAGATTTTAAAACTTATGTGACATATAAAGATGGCTATATTCATACTTTTGAATATGAGTTTAGTATTGATGTGGTTGGTGCCTCACTAACCTTTAGTTATGAATTAGAGTTTACTAAAGTAGGTCAAGGGGTGACGATTAATCCACCAACTTTTGCAGGCGTTGCTTATACAATACAAGATGTTGATTCAAAATTATCCGTCATTAATGGTGCACTAGATGCTTATAGAGCACTAGAAAATTCTGGTTATACATATGATGTTAAAACAGAAGTTGATTTTCCTGGAGAGTTTGCAATTAATGCTCATACTCAAGGTCGTACCATGCGTTTAGTTACTGAAAACGATGTATTCTTTTGGAACAGAGTTAAATTTGATAGTGATTATAAAAATGATGATTTATACAAATCTAAAGGCATAGTAGATTATGAAAGATATCGTGTTGTTTATGCAAACGGCGATGTGTATGATGTGCAAGACCGCACGTGGCCAACGCCAAATGTACATACAAAATTATCGAGTTATAATAATGATGCTACTGATAATTATTATTTCTTATTAGATTCTAATATATTAAAAACTTCATATATTTCAGTAGTTCAAGAAGTTGTTGTAGGTAATACAAAAACATATTCTTTAGGGTTAACTAAAGAAGGTGTTATCGCATTGTTACAATTTATAGATGTTTCAATCAGG
>JBAYTC010000096.1:0-3900 GCA_041675825.1 Bacilli bacterium
ATCTTAAATACTATATTAGTAATCATCTGGTCGCTTATAAAAATGTTCCTTAAAATTATAAAAAGGAAGTTAGAATTAAAAATAAGTAAGACAAAAGATGAAAAAGTCAAAGAAATAATGAAGGCTGCATCAAAACAAATTGATAAACACATTGATAAAACAGACAAGGTTATTGACAAAATAACTGAAAAAAACATCAAAAACAGCAAAAAAGAGTGAAAATGAAGGGTTAGTGAAGGGTTTACGCCATTTTACAAACCCTTTTACTTTCTTATGTTATAGAGAACTTCTTAAATAACTATACATACTATACACAACCCTACACTAAAAAATAAATAATAATATATAAATAGGTTGTTTACAATCTATTTTTTTTATGTTATTATATAGATAACTTAAAGTGATGTTAAAATAAAGTTAAAGAAAATATAACAAAAGTATTGACATAATATTAAAAATGTGTTATATTATTAATGAAGGGGAGAGGTTTCACCATAAGCCAACCCTTAAAATAAAAAAAAGGAGAATAAAAATGGACTTAAAAGAAATGCAACAAAAGTTATTAGAGTTAAATCAAGCAAGACAAGAAAAGAGAATGAATGATATTCTTAATTTAGTAGAAGCATTACTGGATGAAAGCAACAAGATAGATTACAATGCCAGTGATAAAGAGCGTGAAACGTTCGGCAATATTTTAAGAATTCTAAAAAATATGGAAGGTTGGTTTTAATTATGTTATTAGATAGAAACAAAAACTTAAAAGTTATATTCGTAGGTGGTAAATATGACCGTAAAGAAATGATAGTGAAAGACTTAATCAATTTACCAGAGTTTGTAGAGTTTGATAGAGATTTAAGTGTATTAAGAAATAAGGGTGTTTTAGTAAAACGTGCTGAACTTGATAGTTTACCAATCATTGATGGCTATACATCAATGTGGAATGGTGATAGTATTAGATATGAGAGTTGGGAAGTTTACAACTCAATGTGGGATTAGGGGGGAATAAAATGAGTGTAAAAATGACAAATTACTTTAAAATTACAGGCTTAGAAAACGGAGTGCCGATTGAACCATACGGCGTAGAAACTTACGCATCATATCCAGTAATTAATGTTGGTTTACATGCTGACAGCGTAAGGTATTACGAGCCGATAACAAAAGAAGAGTATAATAAACTAATTCAAAAAGAAAGAAGGTAAATAAGATGAAAGAATTATATGATGATGTAATTGAATTAAGAAATAGACTTTCTATTGATGGTTCAGGGGAAATATACCAAGAAGACCACTTAACACTTGATAGAGTGCTGGATTTATTAGAAGAACATTACATTAAACGGTAATAATATAAAGATGTTGGGGGGTTTTAAGGTTATCCTAAGGTATTTATATACCTAACTATTAAAACCCTCTTATATCGCAAATATGAAGGGAGGTGAAAAGTAAATGAGTAAATATACTACACTAGCAGATTTTGTTAGAGAAGAGCGAGATAAAAAAGCACTAACTCAACAAGAACTGTCGGAAAAAATTGATATTAGTTTACCGATGATTTCATATATTGAAAATGGTAAACGAGCAGGAAGGAGAACGTTGGTTAAGTTAGCGACGTTTTTTGGAGTTGATTATTTATATCTAAGAGAAATAAATAATAAAGAAGAGAAAATATAAAAAGGAGAAAAAGAAAGATGTTAAAAAGACCAGAAGATTTAGATTTCACGAATCAAAAGTTTAGCATGATTATCGCAGGACATCCTGGAATTGGTAAAACAACTTTATCATTATCAGCACCAGATGTATTATTAGTTGATGTGGACAAAGGTATAAGCAGAGTTAGTCCACAATTTAGAAAAGATAGTTTGCAGGTAGAATCATACGAAGAATTATTAAATGATATAAGAACTAATGATTTATCAGCATACAATACTATTGCAGTAGATACAGGTGGTTCATTATTTGACTTGATGATTCCTTATGTAATTAAACAAAACGCACAAAACGGACAACGAGATGGCACATTATCTCTAAAAGGATATGGAGCAATCGCAAGAGAGTTTGGCCGTTTCAATAATGAAATTAAAGATTTAGGTAAGCACATTATCTGGGTGTTCCATGCAAGAGAAGAAAAAGATGGCGACACAACTAAATTAAGAATTGATGTTGCAGGCTCTACTAAAAATGATATTTGGCGTTATATTGATATCGGTGGCTTTGTTGAGATGGTAGGTAAAAATAGAACTATTGGTTTCAGTAATAGCGAAAGATACTATGCAAAAGGAGTTCATGGTGTATCTGGAACTTATACTATACCAGAAGTTAAAACTGCTGAGGAAAATAATTTCTTAACATCTCTATTTAATGGAATGAGAGATAAAATTGTATCCGAGCAACAAGAGAATATCCAAGAAAACAATACTTATGATAAAGCAATGAAAACTCTTGATAAAATTAAGTTGTGTAAAAATGAAATACATATCAATGCAGTAGTTGATATTATCAAAACGCAAGAACACGCTTCAACAAGTGAGAGAGAACTTAAACACCATCTTCACGCAAAAGCAACTGAACTAGGACTTAAATATAATAAAGAAAGTGGTCAATATGAAAAACAAACTACTGATAACGACATCAATACTAAATAGTTGGAGATATCTTTTTACAGTCGATGATCAATGGTATGATGAAAGTTTTGAAGATTTCAAAAGAGCATTAAGGCGAGAACCGTGGGAAGGCAATCAATACACTAAGGCAGGATTAGATTTTGAGGACTTAGCAATGGAAGGTAAAGTTCCAGGGATAAGTGAAATAATTGAGAATGGTAGTTTTCAATATCGAGCAACGAAAGATAAAGTTGTAGATGGTCAAGAGTTCCTTATGTATGGTAGGATTGACGTGCTTAAAAACGGAGAAATTATTGATATAAAACTTAAAAACAATATCTCTAAATATAATGTAGGTGAATACCTTGAAGGAGTGCAACATCACTTCTATATGGAAATGATACCTGAGGCTAAGAGATTTAGGTATTTAATTGGAAATAAGAACTCAAAAGCAAAAATTGCTGAAACAGGACTTGAATATACAATACGAGAAGAAAGTATTGATAGAGAAGAATGTGTTGATATGAGTTCAGTGATTAGACAATTTGTCAATTGGTTAAAAGCAAATGATTTATATGACTTGTATGTAGAACATTGGCAAACAAATTAAAATAAAAAAGGAGAAAGAATATATGTTTAAAACAGATTATCAAATTGAATTAGTAAAAGAAGGAGAATACGAGGCACAGATTATTAAAGCCGAGTTATTAGCAGCCGAAACAGGCACTAAGTATATGAATATTACATACAGAATTAGAGAAGATGTTGAGCAAGGACATCAAGGAGAAGTTGTATTTGATAAGTTGTGGCAAAATAAAACAACAGGCGAGTATAACATGAGAAGATTTAATAATATTTGTAAAAGTGCAGGTATTCCAGAAGGAACATCATTTGCGAATGAAAATGCATTCCTTGAAGCAATCGTCGGTAAGACAATAGTTATCAATGTAGCCGTTGTATTTGACGATTATAGGCAACAAGACCAAAATACTATCTTATACTATCGTTCATCAAAAGTAGGTTTTAAAACCGTAAATAACGCACCAACTACTAAGCCAGTAAGTGCAACAGCACCTGCACCAGAAGATGACGATGATTTACCTTGGTAAGAGAGGAGTAGTATGATGTGGTCAAAAGTTCCACAAGAATTAAAGGATAAAAAACAATGGGTTTGCTGGGCAGGGGATAAACTGCCCAAGAACCCTTACACAGGGAAGAATGCACAATCTAACAATCCTGCTACTTGGAGTGATTTTGATACAGCAGTAAATGCAGTCAATAAGTTTTTATTTGATGGAATA
>JBAYTC010000097.1:0-3856 GCA_041675825.1 Bacilli bacterium
CCCAATAAACCGTATACGCCACGCGGCACATGCAGGTCAACATCATCCAGAGCTTGTTTGTCTTTTCCATAAATTTTATTCAGTCCTTCTGTAGTAATCATTTTATTAGGAACCTCATTTCATCATTCGTCGAGTTAGTAAAAACTAAAAGTGTTGGGGATCCGATAAGTGATTCAGTAAATGCACTTTTCCCATTTTCATCACTAGGTTCACAATCAATTAATTTTTTATTTATCAAGTCTGGGAACTCGCTTGTACCTACGTTCACATCCCCGTTGTGAAAGAACGCTTTAATTGTTGGATGCCTACAAAATTAAAGATAGAAAACAAAGTTTGAACAACTAATAGAACTACGATCGTTCCTAAGAAAACAAATTTAAGGTTTCTACCCTCTTCGCTCTTTTCATCTTCCATTTCAAATCCTTCCATCTTCTTTTCAAAAAGTTCATTAATAAAGTAAACGTTTCAAATGCGATTAATGTTTCACCTCTCAAATAAAAGGCTCAAAATCGAAAGCAATAAAAATTCTCTTGAAGTATAAACGAAAAAGTTGTTACTTGAGAGTATGCACACAAGGTTAAGGTAGAAACTAGAGTGAAAAGAGAGACCAACAATACTTTCAATACAAGGCAGCAAAGTTTGATTTGAGTAAAACTAGTTGGTTTCAACTAAGCTGATTTTAAGATTAATTACGATCTCCAGATCAAATTGAATATTAAACAATGACTCGAATTCTATATCATCTTGTACCGCTTGAAAACTGAGTTTCAGTCAGCTGCCTTACAGGCTTTATCCCCAGAAGTTAATGAACTAACTCAACTAATCTCACAACTTGAAGCTTAACTGACGATAGCCAGTATTTACGAATCAGATTCATTTCTTTTTACTTTCTATCGACTTTTTAGTTGAATTGTCGAGGAAGGTATAAGGGCATTATCCACGTGTGTAAGGAAACGTATCAACATGTAATGCTAGGAATTGAACTATCAAAAGAACAGCCACTGAAACACTTTTATGATTCACTTCGTTTAATAAATATGACGAGGTGTTAGTGAACCAGAACAAACAAGAGAAATATTGGTCACTATGAAATCTTCTAAACTTGTTTTGAACATCCTGTACATTGGACTGTCTGCCATTCTATTATTCAGTATTCATGGTGCTTGTTTACCGGCTTGTACCACTGTTTGAAAGCGATAAGTGAAAAAACAATAAGGAGCATATCTTGCATGCAAACAAAATTATCAAAGCCACTTATTTGTTGCTAAGTGTGGGAACACTTCTCTTAGTATTACTCGTACCTCCAGGTCCTACAGTATCTGCCTGTGACTCTTCTTCTTTATTCTCATCCAGTTACTTTTTTATTGATGGTCACAATGTGCACAAAGAACTGAGCTTTCTCGATGACTCTGATTTTTCTTTTTCTTACTCAGACGAATTTACTCTTTATGAGAGATTTCGACAAGAGACTCCCTATTCAGAGCCAGAGAAGATATTGAGAAGGATCTCTTTAGTAGACGAACAGATGTTTTTAGATATTGATATCTGGCTAAAAAATGGAAAAGCCATTACAAACTGGCTCAATGGTCTTTCAGAAATCTTTGATTATAAAGAAGTAAACTTGCTAGAATCAAAAACAAGTTCTGACAAATATACTGTTGCAGCAATAAGTTATACAACGGGTTCGTATCCTAGCTTACAACTCTCAATCGAGATGAAAGATCATTTTGTTCAGCTAAATCACAAGTTTACCAACGACATCAACGATCTTAGGATGTTTGTTCACATCGTAAAATCAATTAAATTGGACAATAACACCTCGCTGGACGAAATCTTCGGCACCATTATTACGGTATCGTTGGAAAATTACTATACTCTAAACCAAAAGCTCATTGATGAAAAAGAAGTCATCATATCTGCCGAACGATGTTGTGGATTATATAGCCCTGGGAACCCTTTCCAATGTTGTGATACAAGTAGCTCGTTGGGAAATTGTACGTGGCACGTTTTTTATATGTATGGTGGTGTGCCTTTTAGAGGCAATGCAGATGAATGGTATTACCAAGTTTATATTACTCCTGGATGGGAATCCTCTAATACTCCTCCTTATACATCACAAAATATTGGATGGCATGAACGTGGGGATATGGGGCATGTTGCTTATATTACGAGCCATACATCTACAGTTGTAAGCGGTTCCGAACAGAATTGGTGTCAGGCGGGATGCCCTAGTCGCTTTTATAGTAGGTCTGCCAGTTTCTTTGAAAATTATTTATATAGAATAAGAGATATCATTCCTACATCCCCACTGCTAATTATTGATTGAGGTTATCTGATGAAAAAAAACTGTGCGATTACTATAGCAATTTTGTTCTTCTGGCTTACTGCTTGTGGGGTACCTCCAGGTCAGGATGAAACTAATATCACAAACAAAACTTTCACCGACTTTGAAACACTGACGGAAGTGCCTTCACACAGCACAACCCCATATGCAGCTACCGAACCAATCCCAATCAACACACCAACCCTTACACTAACAGAGGCGCCCTCCCCGACACCGGAGCCTACTCAGACCCCTTTACCCTCGCAAGGGGAAGGAGAATTTCCTGACATGGAAACCACATACGAGGCGATGCGAACCGACCGGGAGATGCGGTTGGCAACCATGGCGGCTCCTGTTCTGGAATGTGAACTAGCTCCTCGTGTTATGGGCTGGCGCAACTATCGCATTGAAGAAATTGGTCTGTCCATGCAATTACCTGCGGATTGGTCAGATGTTGATTACACTACCTATCAACCAAACCAGTTAAAAATGTTTAAAGTGAGCACCTACGGTGTTGCAAGCAGCAGTGCAATGATATTTGGAGAAGGAGTCACTTTGCATGTTTGGCATGAACCCGAGACAAAACTCACTCCTTTCATAAAAGAGCTGCGAGTGTGGGCAGCCAACCAAGAGTACATTTATGCGACACTATTCTCCCCTTTGCCGCATGTTAACTCGATGGTGAACGGTCATCCAGCTTCAATTGCATATGTGCCTGAGCACAACTTTGGAAAAATGGGGTCTGAAGCTAACATCGTCGTAGTCACCAAAATCGGGGAATACGTGATTTTAATGATTTACCAACCCCGTCCTGCATATGATCCGACCGAGACCTTAACCACGATTTTGTCCAGCCTTACGATTAACGGTCTCGAAGGTGGGGAAACGGATATCGCTAAGACTGTGCGCTGCCAGATGATTCTCTTTTCATGTCTTAGCCAGTGCCATTTCAAGATGGATGAATTGACCGATGACAGTATATTTAGACCATAAAATGATGAAGAATAATCGCATTCTTTTGAGATACTTTATTTAATAAACGTCTTAGGTCTGAAAAGTATCTTTTTTTCAGACCTAACGGGTGGTTAAATTATTTATGACATAACTTACACTGTTGGGAACTTTCCCTTTTTATAATTAGACGGAGACGTGATGAATAAAAAGAAAATTTACTCACTTATTGAAATTTCGTTACTTTTCATATGCTTGGTAACCGGGTGTATTTCGCAAAACTCGACAAAAGAGCTTCCTGATCAAAGCGAAGAAACAAAAATAGTAGCATATGCTTTGTTCCCACAGCCAGTCCTCGGGATTGTTATTGATGGCGACGGAAAAACCCTGTATGTTGAACCCGGAAGCGCTTCGGAGAGAGCAGGTCTTGTGTCCGGCGACATCCTGATTAGCATAGATGGCGTTTCAGTAACCTCAGAAAGAGATAAGGTTCGGGAAGTGATCCGGTCAAACACAGAAGAAATGAAGATGGAAATCCAATACCAAAGAGGAGAAAACGTTATTGTTACTCAGATCACGCCC
>JBAYTC010000098.1:0-3769 GCA_041675825.1 Bacilli bacterium
AATCCTACCAACATATGATGGTGAATATTGTAAAGTTTATACTAGAGATGGTAAAGTTTTTACAGGAACATTCTTATCTAATGCCCCAGCAGTTCATGTATATGATAATGCTAGAAGTTTAGAAAGAAATGAAAAAAACATGCATGTAAAGCTAGATGAGGTAACATCATCTAAAGATGATACTAAAAAACTAGGAATATCAGCAGGAGACTTTATTGCAATCGATCCTAAGACTGTAATCACAAGTAAAGGATTTATTAAATCAAGATTTTTAGATGATAAGATCTCTGTTGCTATTTTATTTGGATTAATTAATCACTTGAAAGAAAATAATATTACACCAAACCAAACTTTAAAAATTTTAATATCAACTTATGAAGAAGTTGGTCATGGTGCAAGCCATGTTCCTCAAATGGATGAGATGATTGCGGTTGATATGGGGGCAATTGGACTAGACTTAACATGCACTGAATATGATGTTTCTATTTGTGCAAAGGATTCTTCTGGACCATATGATTTTCATATGACAAATGAATTAGTGAAGCTTGCTAAAGAGAAAAATTTAAAATATGCAGTCGATATCTATCCATATTATGGATCTGATGTATCTGCTGCCCTAAGAGGTGGTAATAATATAAAAGGAGCCCTAATAGGCCCAGGAGTTGCTGCTAGTCATGGTATGGAAAGAACCCATGTTGAAGCGGTAATTAACACATTAGAATTATTAATAGCATATATAACAAAATCTCACATTTAATTGTGAGATTTTTTAATTTCTTTTATTAATTTATCTAATCTTGAAATTGGTAAACCCATTACATTATAATAATCACCATCAATACGATCAATATGTTTAGCAAAAACTCCTTGAATTCCATAACCTCCTGCTTTATCATAGGGTTCATCAGTACTAATGTATTCTAATATCTCTTCATCATCCATATCATTTACATAAACATCTGTTTGAACACAAAATTTATAAACATTATCAAGATAAACAACAGTTACAGCAGTGTAAACTTGATGAACATTATTTTGAAGCATTTTAATCATCCTAAAAGCATCATCCTTATTTATTGGTTTTCCTAAATGTTGATCATTAACTACCACAATCGTATCTGCACAAATGATTAAATTACCATAATATTTTGTTTGTAAGGATTTAGCTTTTTCAAGTGATATTTTTTCTACCATATCTACTAAATTAACACCATCAATATTTTCATCAATATCTGGTGAAACTACAGTAAATTGATAGCCTATTTGCCTTAATAACTCTTTTCTTCTTGGTGAGTTGGAACCTAAAATAATATCCATTTTCTTCTCCTTAATAAAAATCCTACTAATGTAGGATTTTCTAATCAATATCCTTAAAATAAACTTTTGAATCTAAAAATCTCTGAAATACTTTTCTTCTTGTTTTTTCATCATGAGCTGTAAAAAAGAATAGGCTAAATGCTTCCCATAATAAAAACCAACCACCAATAAATAAAGCTTCTCTTATTAATGTTAAAGAGATTATTTCGCTAGAACCTAAACTATATGCAATAAATAAAAACGAAATGCTTAAAAATATATAAGTTAAAGTTTGTCTATAATACTTTTGAAGAGTTTTATTGATAAAGAATAAATTTACTTTGAAATTATTCTTTACACCAACAATACTTCTGTTTTCCTTATCAACATCTTTTTTTGTTTTCGATAAAAAGAAACATATCTCTACATTTTCTTTAATCGGAATTTCATATCCTGCCTGTTCTAAATAATCAAGCAGTTCCGGTTCAAGATCTTTCTTTCTTAAGGGTGATGCATCCCAACCATTAAACAACTCCGAATAATCATCTAAAGACACATCAATAGTATAAGCATTAGTTTCTGGATTTATAGTATATAAATTTTGAAACTCTTTCTTGTTTTTCATAAATTAAAACATCCTTTACCTTTATATTATATAACTTTTTATGATATATTTCAAGATATAAGAAAATAAAAAAATCTACATGAGTTTTAACCCATGTAGATTTACTAATTAATTACCTTTACCACGTCTAAAGTTTAAATATATAGCCCTTAAATCTTTCATATTCATATCTTTTAAATCATCAAAACTATAAAGGTCTGTTTCTTCTAAAATCATATTAATAAGTTTTAATTTTCCTAAAGAAACATTGTTTTCTTTAGCTTCTTGTCTATCTTCCTTAGTGACTTTGTTAGCCTCAACAATAACACTAACTTGTTTCTGATCAGATTTGTTTTTAATAATATTAACTAATTTTTCTAATTTCTTATCACTTAATCCAGCACTTTTAGTATAACCACTAACAATAATCATATTCTCTTCATTATCCAAATAACCTTCATCATATAATTTATCATAGCTAATTTCTAATGCTTTTTCGATTTTTGTGTTTCTCATATTGACTTCTTTTAAAATGTCGTATGCTTCATTATTATTATAATTAACATTTAATACTCGCCCATATCTATTAACTTCAAATTCAACTGAAGGATTGATATCAACTGTAATAGTTTCATAAACCTGACCATAAATAATAATGTTTGTCATTACAAATAATAATACAAAAGCAGTAAGAAATGACATAACCAATCTTAAAGGTTTTCTTTTGTATATACCATTATCATAGTCTAATTCCTCCAAATTAGCATACTTAGCTTTAAGCAAAACATCGGGAGTAATATTTCTTGTTTCTTCTCTTAATCTATTTTCTATATCTTGATTAGTATATTTCATCTAAATTACTCCTTTCTAAGTATTTTCTAATTTTGGATAAACTATTACTATATTTCCATCTAACCGTACCCTCTGGAATATTTAACTCCTTGGCAATATCAACCAACTTCTTATTATCAATAATATGAGGAAGTAAAATTAATAATTCCTTAGGTTTTAAAATCTTTAGAGCAATGTCTAATAGTGGGGTTCTTTCTTTTCTTTCATCACTAATATCATCCATATCATACACATCACTAACTAAATTGATTCTTTTTCTTTTCTTAATTTCATTTAGACAAGTGTTTTTTGCAATTTTACTGATCCATGCTTTGGGATTAGTATTATGTTTATATTTCTCAATATACTTCCTAACTCTAATATATGTATCCTGCATCATATCTTCAGCCAACATATAATCTTGCATATAAGATAAGCATATGGAAAAAACCAAGTTCTTGGTTTCTTCATATATATGGTCTAGGGCATCAATATCCCCATCCCGAAAATTTTGCATATGCTTATCTAACATAATTTACCTCTTATCTGGTTTTCCCCTTTTGGAAATCTTCAACTCTTTCTTTAGTTTGTTCACGATTTTGTTTAAAGTTTTCCAGATGTTCTCTTACTCTAGCAGCATTTTCAGCTTTTCTTTGTTCGTTTTTTGCCTTAGCTTCTGCTTCACAATTTTTTCTTTCTTCTCTCATTGCTTCTTTAGCATCATCTATTGCTTCTTTAAACTCTTCTCTAGCTACTTTTAATTCTTCTTCAAGTATAGCAAGTTGTTCTTTTAACGCAATAACTTCTTCTTCAGTTAATTCAACAGGCAAAAGCATAGTTTCTAAAGCATTTATTTCTAAAGTTAATTTATCAATCTCTGTTTGTTTTTCTTCCAATTCAAGAAGATGATCATTATACTCTACTTCTAAATCCATAATCTCTTCTTCTTTATTGTTTATTTGTGCTTCAATTTCTAAAATTTCTTCACTTGTAAGTTCAGGATTTTCTAAACTAGTAAGTAAAACTTCAAGTTCTGCT
>JBAYTC010000099.1:0-3638 GCA_041675825.1 Bacilli bacterium
AATGTTAAAGACGGATGAGTTGATGAATTAGATAAAGAAATTGTGTGCTTATAAGCACCTTCATAACTAGCTGAACTAATATCTCCTAAAGTTGCTAACAGAATCAAAGGAAAGGATTTGTCTGTAATATCAAATTCAATATCACCTTCTGCCCATTTCTGTGTAACGAATGCTTGGTCTCCAGCCCAAATTCCTCCAGTGAAACCATCTTCAACTGCTTTAGTAACTCTATCATAGAAACTAAAAGTAGTAGCGTGTAACCAATGAGAAGGGACTGCTCCTACTCCTCTTGAAACTTCCTTGCCTACGCCAATTGCAAGTTGTCTTCCTATAAATTTGCTCATATAATTTTAATTATTATTTTTCTATATTAAATTAATTATTATTCTCCTATAACTTCTACGTCAACTAACACCCTACATCTAACATTTATTGTAGCTACTCTGTATTCATCATCTCTACCACTATATCCCCAGGCTGACGGCATAGCGAATAAGTTTATAAATGTGTATCCATCTGGACACTCTATACCTGTCAATGTGTAATTTCTATCACACTTATCTATAACTGAATCTATTAACTTTCTCATTACTCTATCTGCTTCAATCTCTACTTTTTTTCCTGGAGCAGTAACACTTCTATTTACATACAGAACTATCATAAAAGAATAAATTCTAACATTTTCATTTGAACTATAATAATCATTTTCATTAGAACTTGGAACTATTATAGCTGTAGGACTTCCTTTAAATTGTTCAACTTCATAAGTCTCAACTTGATTAAAATTATCTGTTGATTCTATAAGCTCTTTTAACTTGTTTAAAATATTCTCCCACATATATTATTTTGTTGTTTCTTTTATTATATTTCTTAATGCTTTATCAAAATTTTCATTAATTTTAGCCTCTGAGTTTTGTAATCCCCTAAACATAAACGGATTTCTTTTGTGAACATACTTAGCATAAGGTGCATTATAAGAAGCAATCAGTCCTCTCAAAGGGTTAATTGTCCCTCTTATATTTCTTCTCAAGTTTCCAGTCTTAACAGGAGTTGTTAATTTTATGTTTCTAACAGTCAACATTATTGACTTGGAAACTGCTTCTTGTATGTGTCTATAAGATACTTCTGGAAACTTTCTTAAATTATCAGAAAGTTTATTAATATTAGGTATCTCTATCTTAAATTCTATCATACTTTTAGTTAATTGTCTAACATCTCGACTATTAATTTTTGATATCCAATCCTTCCGTGTTGTCTATAGGTTACTCCTCCAGATTTGACTATATAATAGTTTCCTACTTCGTCTTTTAATTTATCTCCTTGATACAAAGCTACACTTCCATCTGAATAAACTGTGTATTGTTTTCCAAAAACTCCGTCTGATTTAGACGACTTACTTAATTCGTTTGGCTGAATAGCAACCATACAAAAACCAGTAGTGGTAGTGAAAACCATTTTATCGTTTCCTTGGTCTGATAGTCTTAGAACAATTACTTGATTTGTCAATAAATTTGTCAACTTCATATATATTTATTAAAATACTTCCATTATTTTATATCTATTTAAAACTTCCTTAACATTTACTAATTTTGTATCTGTTTCTAAAACCTTTTCAAAAGAAACACTATAATCACCAAGTGATTCTGAACTTGAAAGACCCCCATCTCTGCCCATTCTAACTGCTTCTGCTGATAAAACTACACAAGCAAATTCAATATCTCTAGGTGTTTCGCCACTAGCACTAGAAGAAACTCCCCAATTGCCAGTAATCTTTACCTTTCTGTTTGTAATTAATCCAGGAAATCCACTTTTTATAACTAGCCTATTTTTACTTACTATCCCTCTGTCATTATTTAATGGGTATAAATTATACTCACTTGATTCAAGCGTTCTTGATACTACTGATTCATCGTAATTATATATTTCTATAGAACTAATAGCATAAATATCATCAAACAAAATTTCTCTTGGATTTTTAATAATAAAATATCTGGACTCAGATTTCTGACCAAATTCTCTATTTGTGTAATTATCAATAAATCTTGAAGCTGCTTCAATATACCTTTCTACAAAAGGCTCAAAACTGCTTGATATGTCTGTCATTAAATAACTTTCTAATTGTGAAACTGAACAATATGCATTTTCCATATATTTATATTAATATCGTTTTTTAATTTGTGCGTCATTCATAATAGGCGCAGATTGTGGTCTTCCTAAATAAGTATCTTGTGGCTCAGTCTTCTTACTATTATCTTTAACATAATAATCTTTCTTGTTTGAATAAATAGGAAAAACATCCTTAATAATAGGTTTAACTTTACCTATTAATTCATTGCCATATTCTAATATTCCGTATAGATTTATACCAAACATATTATAATTATTATATATCTTCTAACTTTAGGTTTTTCTTAGGAAATTTATCCCAATCTTCTTGTAATAATGGTCTAATAGGTCCTCCATTGAAAACAGCTCCTTCTTCACCGTCAACTACTTTAGAATTTCTCATTATAAAGGTTAACAATATTTTTGCCTCATCATCTATTAAGATATTGCCATCTAAATAAAGTCCAAAGCCTCCATTACCACTCACTAGCTGAACTAGCGTATTGTCTTTTAATTCTATCATATTTTTTGATTTATCGCTAATATTTATTTTAAGTCCATAATAATAAAAATCTTCTCTCTTCTCCATTTGCTTTATCTGTGGGACATATTGGTCTAATATCTTGTTAGTCTGAGCCTCTCCCATATTAATTGCGTGACCAGATGTTCCTGGTTCTGGATTGTAATACAAACCATTATCTCGTCTATACCAAGCTTGTGTATAAACTTGAATTGCTCCATACTGAGAAGCTTCATTAAAATTATCTCTTGATACCCATTCATAGAAAACATCTATTATCTTAGCAAATTCTGAAGCTACTTTATCAGCCTTAGGATTAATAGTGTCTGCATTATAATATGCTTCCTTAGTATTATTAGGGTCTCTGTCTTCTAAGTCCCAATCACATAAGGTTAACGGAGCTAAACCATTTTCTTTAATAAATCTAATAACTTGATGACCACTATTTCCTAAATTCGGAATAGTCCCAGACCTAACCACCAACCATCTATTAGAGAATCTAACTCTGCCATCTATAATATATCCATTAGCTATAAGCCAGTTCCAAGTGCTATCGTAAATAAGTCCCAACTCTCTCATTCTTTCTATTAAAATTTCAAAAGCATTAGCCATAGAATAAGAAACACAGCCATAAGTATCAAAATAAATTCCGTGTTGTTTTTCGAAAACTGGAGCATACATAAGACAACCATCTATAAATAGTTTTATTTTATTATCTACTACACTTGCTCCATTAAATTCTGAATCAGTTGGTTTTATTATCGGCTTTAAAGCTCCTTCTAATTTCATATTTTTTATTTATTTAAACAAACTTGTTTAATATCATTCATAATTCCAATCCCAGATATTTCAATTGGAATTATTATTTTAAAACTTATAACACTAAGAATAATTGAAATAATTATCAAAGCTCCAGATATTGTATATTTCCACTTTTCTAAACTTCTAACTCTACCGTTTGTTTTAATAGCTTGTTCTAATACAGCACTATGAGCTTTTTCATTTTCCTCAA
>JBAYTC010000100.1:0-3629 GCA_041675825.1 Bacilli bacterium
ATCAACATCCTCTTTATTTTTGAGTTGCCTTAGTTTACTCATTAATAAGGGGATGTTTTTTTCATATGTATAACGCATGAGCATTTGATAATTAAGCTTTAGTAATTGATCATTGGCATCGTTTAGTTTTTGATTTAAATTATTCTTAATTTGTTTTTGTGCATCAGAAGTAATATCTGATGTTTCAATAGCAGCTAGTTCACTATTTAAAGTGCTTATTTCTTTGGTTTGTGTTTCTATTTCAATAATAATTCCAGCATCATTAACTTTAATTCTGTTTCTGAAAAAGCAAATGTTTCAAAGTCGTGGCTTTACAAAAAGAAAGACATTAGAAATAGAATTGAGACTTTAAGAGGGATGCAAATAAGAGAATTAATTCCCCGTAAACAAAGCAAAAGCCCTCGTTCAGAGGAAGTGTTAATAAGGACACTAAAAAGTCGTATAAAGGCATTAGAGGACGAAAATAAACAATTAAAAGATCAAGTTCAAAAATTATATGGGAAGTTGTTTTAAGCTAGATTATACTTCTTATTTGTCCGTAATTGGAAATCTAACCCTCTTTCATTCAAGTGTTCACTTGAATATGATTTGTAGAAATGGTACAATATAATCAAGTGGGGACTTGAATGGAAATGGAGTGAGAAAATGAATAATAAAGATGCTTGTGAAATTTATTGTTATGACGAAGAAAAAGTTAATCGAATACAAAGAGAATTAGAGAAAGAAGATATTTCTAGTGTTGCCCAATTATTTAAAGCCATTGCGGAAGAAAATAGGGCGAAAATTACCTTTGCCTTGTTAAAAGGTGAAGAGTTATGTGTTTGTGATATAGCAAATATTATTGATGTCACGGTCGCAAATGCTTCCCACCACTTACGCACGCTTCATACGCAAGGAGTTGTTAAGTTTAGAAAAGAAGGAAGATTAGCGTTTTATTCGCTGGATGATGACCATGTTGAACAGTTATTTGTTAATGCATTAAAACATGAGAAAGAAGGAAAAGTAAATGTCTGATCAACAAGCAAAATTATCGGAACAAGAAATGAAAGCTTATCGAGTTCAGGGATTTACCTGTACAAGCTGTGCAAACATCTTTGAAAATAACGTAAAAAAAATACAAGGAGTTGAAGATGCTAAAGTAAACTTTGGGGCATCTAAAATCTATGTTCACGGAAGTACAACGATTGAGGAATTAGAAAAAGCAGGTGCTTTTGAAAATTTAAAGATTCGAGATGAAAAAGAACAAAAAATAGAACGTGAATCGTTTTGGAAACAGAAAGCAAATATTAAAGTTTATATCTCAGCTATATTGCTTGTTATGAGTTGGTTGTTGGGCGAGCAATATGGGGAAGGTCATATTATTCCAACGATTGGTTTTGCAGTAGCCATCTTAATTGGTGGATATTCATTATTTATTAAAGGATTTAAAAATTTAAGCAGATTTAAGTTCGATATGAATACGCTAATGACTATTGCCATTCTAGGAGCCGCGGTGATTGGTCAATGGGGAGAAGGGGCAATGGTTGTTATCCTGTTCGCTATAAGCCAAGCGTTAGAGCGCTATTCAGTAGACAAGGCTAGGCAATCCATTGAATCGTTAATGGATATCGCTCCAAAAGAAGCACTAATTCGTCGTGAAAATAAAGAAATTCAAGTACACGTTGAAGATATTCTAGTGGGCGATATTATGATCGTAAAACCTGGCCAAAAGTTAGCGATGGACGGAACAGTTATTCAGGGTATATCGACATTAAATCAGGCCGCCATTACAGGAGAAAGTGTTCCAGTAACCAAAACTGTTGGTGATGAAGTCTTTGCAGGAACATTGAATGAGGAAGGATTACTAGAAGTAAAAGTAACAAAAAAGGTAGAAGATACCACGATATCAAAAATCATTCATTTGGTAGAAGAAGCCCAAGCAGAACGAGCACCTTCTCAAGCGTTTGTCGATAGATTTGCACAGTACTATACACCAGCTATTGTCGTCTTGGCTCTTTTAATCGCTGTTGTTCCCCCTTTACTATTTGGAGCTGATTGGAGCATGTGGGTCTATCAAGGCTTGGCTGTGTTAGTAGTTGGTTGTCCTTGTGCTCTAGTTGTTTCAACACCTGTTGCTGTAGTTACTGCAATAGGAAATGCAGCTAAAAATGGTGTTTTAATTAAAGGTGGCATCCACTTGGAAGAAGCAGGAGCTCTAAAAGCAATTGCTTTCGATAAAACTGGAACATTAACAAAAGGTGTTCCAGCCGTAACGGACATTATAACGTATAGTGGAAATGAAAATGAATTAATGACTATTACAGCAGCTATTGAAAAGGGATCACAGCATCCACTTGCTTCAGCAATTATGAGAAAAGCAGAAGAAAACAGTTTGGACTTTAATGGAGTATTGGTTGAAGATTTTCAATCTATTACAGGTAAAGGCGTAAAAGCAAAAGTAAATAATGAATTATATTATATAGGTAGTCCAAATCTTTTTGAAGAAGTACATGGAAGCATTGAAAGGAATCAAGAACGACAGATTATTGAAATGCAGACGCAGGGAAAAACAGTCATGGTGTTAGGAACGGAACAAGAAATCCTTTCTCTTATTGCAGTGGCAGATGAAATAAGAGAAACATCAAAAGATGTCATCAGTAAATTGAACAGCATTGGAATTGAAACAGTGATGCTGACAGGTGATAACCAAAGGACAGCAGTAGAGATTGGAAAACAAGTCGGTGTTTCAGATATTAAAGCAGATTTGCTTCCAGAAGATAAATTGAATTTCATTAAAGAACTTCGTGGAAAGCATAAAAGTGTGGGAATGGTTGGAGATGGCGTGAATGATGCACCTGCTCTTGCAGCTTCCACTGTTGGTGTGGCAATGGGTGGTGTTGGAACTGATACAGCACTAGAAACAGCTGATATTGCTTTAATGTCAGATGATTTAAGACAATTACCATATACCATTAATTTAAGCCGTAAGGCTTTGACGATTATAAAACAAAATATTACCTTCTCATTGGTAATTAAATTAGTGGCATTGCTGTTAGTTATACCTGGTTGGTTAACGCTATGGATAGCGATATTTTCCGATATGGGAGCAACATTACTTGTAACACTAAACAGTTTAAGGTTATTGAAAAGTAAAGAATAACAATTTTGTTTAAAGAGGAAAGGGTTAACATTTGTTATCCCTTTAAAATTTGAATAAATTTTCTTTTCATCGTTATATTTTCGATTTGATGAGTATGCGTTGAATCCACGTAGTTAAAGTAAAAGGTTTGTTTTTATAATGTTTTTTACACATTACTATTGATATAATCCTTATCCACTAGAAGGACAGAAGGTAGAACATTAAAGACTCACGAGAATAATAGATATAGAAAACGAAGAAAATATTTGAGAAGATAAACTTATGTAGTTAGATAAATGGTGATTTTAGTAAATGAACAACTTAGAAATTGCACTAAAAGGAATAAAAATTGCATCAAATATATTAGATATACCTGAGCCAAGTATATATTTTGCTAATTCAAACGAGTTACCTAATAATGAAGTAACAGCTGTCTTTAGACATAAAGATTATGAAATAATATTTAATGAAGATTGGTTAACAAAAGTTCCATGGATCGAAGTAATGGTTA
>JBAYTC010000101.1:0-3528 GCA_041675825.1 Bacilli bacterium
TAACTCTAGTTTGCTATAATCAATATTTAGTACAATATCACCATCGTAATCCTTATTGATGTGTGTAATATAAAATCTATCTACTAGATCATATACTTCTTCATATATTTGTTTACCACCAATAACAAAAATATCTTTATCCTTATTATCGAGCAAATACTTTTTTACATCATTTATTACAACAACACCTTCATATGAGTAGTTCACATTCCTTGTGACTACAACATTATTTCTATTAGGTAAAGGGTTGTTATTTCTAGATATGATTGAATTAAAAGTATTTTTTCCCATAACAATGGTTTTCCCTGTAGTTATTTCTTTAAAATACTGTAAATCTTCCTTATAATACCATGGGAGTGAATTACTTTTTCCTATAACACCATTTTTACTAATAGCCACTATTAGATTAATCATACAGCCACCGTGCCCTTAATTCCTTTGTGAGGATTATAATCTTGAAGCTCAAAATCTTCAAATTTAAAGTCATCAATGTTTTTAACATTCTTATTTATTATCATTTTTGGTAAATCTCTTGGTTCTCGTTTTAATTGACGATTGACTTGTTCCATTAAATTTAAGTATATATGAGCATCGCCAATAGTATGAATAAATTCACCTAATTCTAGATTACAAACTTGTGCTATCATCATTGTAAGCAATGCATATGATGCAATATTAAAAGGTACACCTAAGAAGGCGTCAGCGCTTCTTTGATATAATTGACAGGATAATTTATTGTTGTTAACATAAAATTGGAACATCATATGACATGGAGGTAAAGCCATTTCTTCTACTAATGGGGCATTCCAACTATTAACAATTAGTCTTCTTGAATTAGGATTATTTTTAATTTCGTTAATCACCCATCCTAATTGATCAATGACCTTATTATCAGGGCCTTCAAAATAACGCCATTGACGTCCATATACAGGGCCTAATTCGCCATATTTCAAAGAAAATTCTGCATCGTTTTTAATTTTTTCAATAAACTCATCAATTGTTTCATTCTTATAATCATTTGAAGTTTGATAATTTTTAAATGGCCATTCATTCCATATTCTAACATCATTATCAACTAAATATTTTATATTTGTATCACCTTTTATAAACCATAATAATTCGTGAATAATTGATTTCAAATGAACTCTTTTTGTTGTTAAAAGCGGGAAACCTTCATTTAAATCAAATCTCATTTGATATCCAAAAGTAGAAATAGTACCTGTATTGGTTCTATCATCTTTTAAGGTTCCATTATTAATAATATGCTGTAAAAAATCTAAATATTGCTTCATAATCCACCTCTTTTAAAATATTATACCATAAAAAATTAGTATTTTAAAGGATAAATAAATAAAAGAAAAAGAAAAATTCTAGAAATAAAATTCTAGAATTTATTAGTCTTTTATTAAGAAATCTTTGCCTTTAAGAGACTCAGGTTCAGTAAAACTCATTTTTGGAAATCCCTGTTGTCGGTATGCTTCATATATCATGATTGCTGCAACATTACTTAAGTTTAAACTCCTGACTTTATCTGTCATTGGTAATCTAATACATTTTTCTAGATTATCTTTTAATATTTCTTTTGGTATTCCACTTGATTCACGACCTAATACAAAATAATAATCTTTATCTAAGTTTTGAGTATTTACATCGAAAATGGTTTTTTGACCATATCTAGTTAAATAGTAGAATTCTCCATGATTTTTACTTAAGAAATCTTCATAACTTTTGTAAATTGTGTAATTAGTATCATATATATAATTGGCACCACTTCTAGCTATTTGTTTCTCATCCAAAGTAAAGCCAAGAGGCTCTATTAAATGTAGTTTTGTGTTTGTTGCAACACATGACCTCATAATATTACCGGTGTTTTGAGGAATTTCAGGCTGATATAAGACAATATTAATACTACCCATTATATTTGCTCCTTAGCTTTATCCATTATAGTTCTATCAAATCTTATTTTATTATATAGTATAAATCCTAAAAATACTGAAGCAAAATTACTTAACACCATAGCTACCATCACTCCAGTAGAATCTATATGAAACACATCACGATATAAATATGCAAGTGGTAATCTCATTCCCCATAATCTAAATGATGAAAGTAAGAAAACATAATTTGTATATCCAGCACCCTGATATGAACCAAGCAAAACTTGAAACATTGCCATAAGTGGAAGTGAAAATGCTAAATAGAACATGTAAATACTAGCTATATCATGTGAAACAGTACCCTTGGTAAGAAAGATTGAAGCTAAATTGTCTCTAAATAAAATCATTGTAAAACCTCCAACTACCATTATAGAAACAGTAAGTATCATTCCGGTTTTAACAGTTGCTTTAGCTCTTGTAGGATTATTAGCTCCTATATTTTGACCAACAAAAGTGGCTATACTACCGCCCACTCCTAAGGCTGGAAGTAATACAAATGAATTGATAGTATTACCAATACCGAATCCAGACATTACCGGATCGCCATACGATAATATTAATGCATTTATAAATAAAAATCCTAACGAAGTGAAGGTTGAGGCCACCGATGAAGGTACCGCTAATTTAATAATATGTTTTATCTCATCTTTATCTAACTTCAAATCTTTAAAATCTAAATATACATCTGCTTTTTTATCTTTAAACATCAAAATAATGAAAACCGGCATTATAACCACATGGCTTATTAATGTTGCAATAGCAGCTCCGCGTAAACCCATTTGAAAATGACTAGCTAAACACCAAGTTAATGCAATGTTAACAATGATAGAAACAACTTCAAAAATAACTGGAGTTATCGTATCTCCACTTGCTTGTCTACTTGCTAAAAAACTAGAAAACAAAAATAGAGGTATCATTTCAAATGACCTTATCCGAACATAATCTACAGCTAAAGTAGCCGTTTCTCCAGTAGATCCTATAGCTTTAACTATAAAGGGCGTTAATATATACAATATTATGTTAAATAAAAATCCTAGTATTAAATTCAAAGTAAAAACTTGTCCAGCTACTTTTTTTGCTTTTAATTTATCACCAGCACCTAAAGACTGAGCTATTATCGCTGATGCTGCAACCATTAATCCCATTGCTAAAGATAAACTAATTTGAATAATTGGATGAGTAAAGGAAATTGCAGCTGTTGCAGAATCACCAAAAGGCGAGACAAAATACATGTCTACGAAACTATGAACCGACTTAAGAATATTACTTAGAAATATTGGTAATGATATTATAATAATACTCATCATTAAGTTCTTGTTCTCTAAAATTAAAAATCTTTTATTATTATTTACATTTCTCATATTTGTAATTATACTCTAATATTTAATATATTACAATAAAATTAAACTTTGTTTAAAAAAAATAACTCTTATAGAGTTATTTTTTTATAGTATATTTGATTCTCCTAAAATAAAGCTTACAATTACTAATATAGCAATTATATAATATATCACTTTCCAGGTTTGACTAAGTTTGCGTACATAATCCCATGCTGCACCTAGCACTACAATAATGAGTAATATTTGTGAAA
>JBAYTC010000102.1:0-3463 GCA_041675825.1 Bacilli bacterium
AATTAAATAAAATCAAGAAAATGATTCCTAGAGGGGTTATTGAAAACCCCACAGCATTAACTACTTTTCTTAAAAAGATAAAATCATAAGAATTAATATCAATCAAACGATTCTCCATAATTTCTAAAACAAGTAAAGCGATAATAACTATACAAGATAAGGAAAAGAATATCGTTTTTCTTTGGTAAAGTTGCATATTACGAGCAATCAGAAATATTGTCCATATCATTAGTAATATAGATATTATATTAACATTTATTGCGTTCATAAAACGATCCTTTCTTCACATCTAATGTTCTTTATGTTTTTTTCTTTTATCACTAAAAAGATTTTTGCGATTATAATCAATTAATGTTATATTATTTTCTTTAGACAAAGTTATACAATCATTTACTAAGTAATCATCTTTTATTATTAATCGAGAATTATTACTGTCACTATTAAGTGAATAGTCCCAAGTATATTCAAATACATAAAAAGTTTCTTTAGTTACTTGAGAAAAAGTAATTGTTAAATCTGCTGAAGTGTTTTTCAAATTAAATTTATAATTTGCTATTTTTTATTAGAAGTTTCATCATGGAAACGTAAACGAACGGTTTTTGTAAAATAATCTTTTTTATCAGGTAAATACTTTAAGGTGTAAGTCTCTTTTACAAAATATTTTGAACTGTATTTGAACTATGTCGGAATCAAAGTATCATGGCTAACTGCTTTTTCCTGCAATGTTATATTGAAAGTATAATGAATAAGCACTATATGTAGTATTTTCCTGATCATCAAGTTCTGATATTAATATAGTAGGCCTTGGATAGAGAACCGATGTTTAATATAAATATTTAATAATTTTTCAATCTTTAGTGGACTAATTACATATGCTTTAATAACTAATTATACTATATTTTTGAAAATAAAACTAGTCATTTTGTTTCTATTTAAACACTTTTGTTTAAGCATTTTATAAGGGTACATAATTGTATTAAAATATGCCATATATCCTATTACGCATTCCCATATTACAATTTACACATACTTTTTATTAATTTTTAAGAAGTGCGTTAAGTATCTCCTTTTTCTATGCGATAAGGAGTACGAATTTTTCAAATAGGGGTAAGAAAAAATAACGCGTTGTACTAACTTCTTATAGGGGGTACAAATTGTATCAAAATGATTGTCCTAACACATATTGAATGCGTAGATTTGATATTTTTTCATACCTTTTTTTATATACGAATAGAAAAATTATTTAATTTAAACTAATTATTAATTTCTAATAGGGTTTAATAGAATCTTTAAACTAGGACTTTTCTGTTTCAACGATCATTATAAAATATAAATCAAGAAATATGCCACAAGTAGTATATTAAAAAATAAATTATATTACTGGTATTAAAAGACAACTTAATAATTTCTTAAATTAATCTAAAAACACTTAAATAAGATAATGCATTTTTTTGTATAAAATGTTATAATTTGGTTAAGGGGTGATAAATATGAAAAAATCATTAAATTTACTTTTAATTGTTTGCTTATCCTTTTTATTGATAAGTTGTTCTAATTCTAAACCAGAAGGTAATTATTATAATTACGAAACCCACTATTCAGATTATGTTCCTAATGAGAATACCGATGAACATCAAATCATTAAGGAAAATCCTTTTATTAAGTCTAGTATAAATAATAAGTCTAATCTTTCATTAAGTGCTAATACTGCTGCTTATTCATTTATTAGATCACAGATTAATCAAGGATTAGAGGTTAATTCTAATGCTGTAAGAATCGAAGAAATGGTTAACTTTTTTAACTACGATTACAACCAACCAGAGACAGGTGACGTATTTGGATTTAAATCAGAAATTATACAAACGCCTTGGAACTTGGATACTAATTTGCTTTTAGTTGGTTTAGAAACACAAAAAATTGATTTGGGTGATGTTTCAACTAATTTAGTAATATTACTAGATGTTTCAGGATCTATGTCAGCCGCAAATAAGCTACCTTTAGTTAAAGAGTCAATAAAACTACTAGTAGAAGAAATGAATGTGAATGATACTATTTCACTAGTGACTTATTCTTCTGGAGAAAAAGTGGTATTTAAAGGAAAAACAATTGAAGATTATAATGAAATTGTTAGAAAGATTGACAAATTAAAAGCAAGTGGTAGTACTGCTGGTAAAAAAGGTTTAGAAATGGCTTATGAAGTTGCAGAAGAGTATTTTATTGAAGATGGAAATAACCGAATCATATTAGCAACAGATGGAGATTTTAATGTGGGTATTTCAGATACAGATACTTTGGTGGAATACATATCTGAAAAAGTAGAAACAGGAATATATTTCTCTGCCTTTGGTTTTGGCTATGGTAATTATAAAGATGAAAAACTAGAGAGAATTGCAATGGCAGGAAATGGAGTATATCATTATATTGATGATATTATGTCAGCTAGAAAAGCATTTGTTGATGATATTGATGGTTTGTTATATACCGTTGCTAGAGATGCTAAAGCTCAAATAAGCTTTGATGAAAATGCAGTATTGGAATATCGTTTGATAGGTTATGAGAATCGCCAATTGTCAAATGAACAATTTAATGATGATACTACAGATGCTGGAGAAATTGGTACAGGACTACAAGTAACAGCAATTTATGAACTGAAATTAGCAAATGATGTTGATAATGATATTGCAGATTTAACAATCAAATACAAGAGTCATGATACTACAGTTGATGAAAGTTATGAAGATAACTTTGTAGTTAAAAATGAAGTAAATGATTCTCCAAGCACTGATGCTATTTTTATAAGTAGTGTAGTTGAATTTGGGTTAATATTGTTAGATTCAGAGTACAAGGTGAATGCAAATATTGATAATGCCATTGAAAGACTTGAATCAGATGATGCTAACTTAGAAGAATTCTTCCGTAATGATTTCATTGAAATGCTTAAGAAATATAAAATTATTACCGAATAAAAAAAAGACTATTGATTTTATTATATATAAATAATTTTATTATGTTTATATTTTTATTGGAGTATAATTAAGGCCTTGACTATGATAGTCAGGCCTTATTATAATTTTTAAGCATTATTATAGTTGAAATACATATATTACTAAGTTGTTTTTATATGGATAATTAATAAAGTGTAAAAAATTTAGATGAAAGCATATATGAAAGAAATTAAAAAGCATATAACTACCTGAAGTAATGGTTGAGTTTTTCATGTTGATGGTTGATACTTTATATTTAATAGAGACAAAGCAATAACTTTTTAGTTTGCTAACATAAATGAGGTAACTATATAATCTGAATGGCTACATTGTAGGGTATTTTTTTATGTATTATTGTATATATATAATAAGTGTAATATAATTTAAACATGAATGATTATACTTTTTTTTTGAGAGGTTAGATACAAATGGATTTAAACCTTTATAACAAAGAGTAGAGAATAGATTAGGTATTAATC
>JBAYTC010000103.1:0-3400 GCA_041675825.1 Bacilli bacterium
ATCTCTTCTTGACTAAACAAAAGCAAACCAATCATAAAAGTTCCCATAACTGGTCCAACGATAGTGTTTAAAACTACCATCGAATTAGAGAAATACCTCTTTAATTCTTTTTTAATTAAAGATGTAAGTGGCGAAGTACTTTCTTGCTCAGTAAGTTTAAAGTTCTTGTCAGTATAACTAACTCTTGCTCGAGCATTTGCCTTTACAAAATTTTTCTCTACAACTAGAACAAATATTCCAAATGGAATAATACTCATTCCAACAAAAAGCATTAATGAAATAATATTACCATCCATTAGGGCTCCCTCAGCCCAAACAGCAGGAGGATATATGTTGGTTGCAAAATCCCTCATGTTTGAAACAAGTTGAAGTAATGCATCCTGATCGTTTTCTATTTCAGCAAGTTGAGTAGTTGAAAAGGAAATAAACATAACTCCTATAAAGAATATTAACATTCCTATAGTTTGTAATAAGTTTTTATATTTAAACTTTGATAAGAGTATCCCTAGAAAATAACTAATAACACTACAAACAGTCACTATAACAAGTGGTGCTATTAACATTATTAGAAGTACTAAAGGGTAAAATATAAACCCAGGACCTGTAAAAACTATAAACCATATAACCGATGGTATATACAAGAATCCAAAAGAAATATAGTTAAGTAGTAGTAAATTTGCTAATTTTTCTAAAATAATTACTCTGGGTTGAATTGGAAAACTCATTAATAAATCAAAGTCTTTAGATTCAAACAAGTAAGCATTAGCTTTAGATATTGTAGTCATAAAGGAAATCAAACTACCTAAAGCAACTCCATAAATAAGTATTAACCCTGGATCACCTGCTGCAACAAATAGTGAATCAAGTCCATACATATAAACCATAATTAAGGCAAAAAAAGCCAAAGCTATCAAAACTGCAATTACCGGCATCCAAATCCTTAAAAAAGCTTTTTTTGTTGCAAATTTCTTTTTTAAAGCATTTATACCATAAGTATTTACAATATCGTTTTTAAGTAATATCCAAAAATTACGCATCTTTGTATAACTCCAAGAATACATCTTCTAAAGTTTTATCACCACGTACTTCTTCCATAGTACCAACAGCAATGAGTTTACCATTTTTAATTATAGCAACCTTATCACATAACTTTTCAGCAACCTCTAAAACGTGAGTAGAAAAGAATACTGATGACCCATTACTACACATGTCTTTCATGATTTGTTTTACAGTAAATGCTGCTTTTGGGTCCAAACCAACAAATGGTTCATCTAAAAGTAGTAACTTTGGATGACGAATTAATGCCGATATCAAAACAAGTTTTTGTTTCATACCATGTGAATATGATGAAATCAAATCACCAAAATTTTTCGTTAACTCGAAAATATCTCCATATTTCTTTATTTCATCATTTCTTATTTCCTTACTTACTTTATATATATCAGCTATAAAGTTTAAATACTGAATCCCTGTTAAAGACTCATATATATCAGGATTATCTGGAATATATGCAATTTTAGACTTACATAAAATTGGGTTAACCTTAACAGATACATTGTCTACATAGATTTCTCCTACTTCAAAATCAAGTAAACCGACAATGCTTTTAATTGTGGTAGTCTTACCAGCACCATTGTGCCCAATAAAAGCAAAGATTTCTCCTGGGGCTATTTCTAATGAAAGATCATCAACCGCCCTTTTTCCATTTTCATATGTTTTTTGTAAATGTTCGATTTTAAGCATTTTATTTCACCTCTATTATAAATTATATCATAATTAAATTATAAATACAATGAAAAAAAGATGTGAAAATCACATCTTTAACCCTTTACATTACTTAAAATTATTTCCATTTTTTGATAAACATCAACACCTAAGTCTTTATATACATATCCTTCAGTAACAATACCTGGATAATAAGGATAATCATTAATTAGATCAACATAATCTGGATCTATAGAAATTGCCTCATAAACATTTTTCAAAGTTGGACAGTATCCAATTTCAAATGCATTTTCTAAAGCATTATCTTCATCAATCATAAAATTAATAAAATTATGTGCCATAACAACATCACTAGATGTAGTAGGGATTACCATTGCATCAAACCAAACATTATTAGTTGTAGGAACATGTAAATCATAATTAATATCTTCTTCTGATTCCATACTTGCATAAAGAATATCAAAGAAATCCCCAGAGTAAACTAAAGCAATGTCAGTGTTTCCATTTGCAACAAATGTCTTTAAGTCATCAGTTCCCCAGCTACTATAATTTTGAGCTTTTAGTAAATCTTCAACAGATTTTAAATCTACATCAGACTTTGTATTTACATCTATGTCAAGATGCAACTGAGCAACAGCAAGAGCATCACGGCTTGAATTATACATCGAAACTTTTAATCCTGATGTTAACTCACTATTAAAGAATACTTCCCAATCATTTTCAGTTACTAATTCTTCAATACCTTCTACTCTTGTATTATACATAACTCCTAAAGTTCCCCAAAAATATGGAACCGCAAAGTTTTTATTATTTGCAAAATAACCATCACGTAAATTTTCTAAAATAGGATCAAACTCTGCATTAACATAGTTTGGTAAATACTCCATATTTAATTCATGAAGTAACCCTTCATTATATAATTTATGCACCATATAATCACTAGGAATAGCTATGTCATAATTAGTTGTTTTTGATTTAATCTTTGTATACATACTTTCATTTGAATCAGCTGGGTCGATAACAACTCTAACTCCGTATTCATCTTCAAATGCTGATACTAAATCTTCGTTAATATACTCATTCCAGTTTAAAACATATAAAACCGGACCTCTACTACAAGATGTTAGTGCTACTACAGCAAATAACATTACTAATATACTTAATATTTTTTTCATTTTTGTTTTCCTTTCTTTCTACTTTTCAATATATTATAGATTACTAAAATCAGTAAAGTACCTACTGATATTATTGTATTATATGCTGAAGCCATTTGCATTGCATTATTTCTATATGGATTCTTTATACTGAATAACCACATACTGAAATTTTGAACTCCATTACCACCAGTCATATAACTTATTACAAAATCATCAATACTCATTGTAAATGCTATTAACGCTCCTGAAATTATCCCTGGAGTTATTGATGGAATGATTACTTTACGAAGTGCATCTATTGGTTTACAACCAAGGTCAACTGCAGCATCATATAAATTTCCATCAATTTCATTTAACTTAGGTAGTACACTTAAAATAATGTACGGAACACTAAAGAAAACATGAGCAAATAGCATTGTATAATAACCAAAAACTGGAACACCTGGCAAGGCAATTGCCACAATTTGGAACATAAGCATTAAGAATACACCAGTAACAATGTCTGCATTTAAAACAGG
>JBAYTC010000104.1:0-3334 GCA_041675825.1 Bacilli bacterium
TTCAGTAAAAAAATCTATTTTTACGACAATGGGATTCGTAATGCTCTTATCGCCAACTTCAACTCTATTCACTTGAGGGACGATGTAGGCGCTTTATGGGAAAACTTTCTTCTCTCCGAAAGAGTAAAACGGAACCACTACAGCCATTCGTTTGTCAACAGTTGGTTTTGGCGTACACAAACTCGTAAAGAAATTGATTATTTAGAAGAAAAAGATGGGAAACTGTCTGCATTTGAGTTGAAATGGAATCCTAAAAAAACGGTAAAGCCTCCCGACGATTTCATTCAGACTTATTCAAATGCCGACTTCACAATTGTTTCTCCCGATAATTTTCATGAATTTATCGGAATGGAGTTTTGAATGCAAGTTGCATACATATCATTGTACTACCAGCGGAGGAAGCGCGAAACCTGGGTAAGGGATAAGTTTAAAGGAAAATTGTCTATTACAAGATTGATCATGTCCGTCTTATCGGTAAAGTTTGATTTAATGCGGAAAAAAAATCTAAATTTGTATTCGGATGAAAACGAACTCGAACAATAGCAAGATTTTAAAGGTGGCGCTCTATACTTCCCCGTTGATAGGGATTTTGGCCATTACCCCATTATTTATTGTGAGGGCTGCCCCTTATCACATATATCCCAGGTCTATTCTTTCAACTACCCTGATCATCTTTCTTGCCTGGATGATTAATCTTGCCCTTGTAAATTATTGGAACAAATTTGAATTTCGAAAAAACATTCATAAAATCTCCAGATATTTTGCAAGCTATTTACTGTCTGCTTCCTTTATCCTGATTGCCATGAGGACGCGCAAATTAATTTTCGAAAGTTTACATACGAGTAGCGAGATAAGCTCGTCCCATTCCCCGTACGCGACGCTCGCCATGGCAATTTCGCTGAATACCGTTATATTAATTCTCCTGGATTTACTGTTGCTCAGGGAGAAGAAAACAAAAGTTGAAATTGAAAATGCCCGTCTGAAACAAAAAAACAGCGAGGCATTGTATCAACAGTTAAAACAACAAATACATCCGCATTTTTTATTTAACTCCTTAAATACGCTGAAAGCATTGATAAATAAATCACCGGATGCGGCAGAAGATTATCTCGTCACGCTATCCGATTTTTTACGGATGTCGGTTTCTGCAGGAAACGACCATATGGTAAAGACAGAAGATGAACTGAAAATGTGTCTCGATTACTTAAAGATGCAAAAAATAAGGTACGGCGAAGCGTTACAATTCTATGCTGATATTCCGGAAGAAATTGCCCAAACAAGGTTTGTCCCATTTTTTTCGCTTCAACTGTTGTCTGAAAATGCCATCAAACACAATGTCCTGACGAACGAAACGCCGTTGCAGATAAAAATGGCGTATAATGAAGGATGGATTACTGTTTCCAATAATATCCGACCAAAACTCACCACAGAGGCTACAACGGGCACAGGCTTAATCAACCTTGCCGACCGGTACAAAATCTTATCAGGTGATGAAATACAAATTCATACCACTGCTGAGCAATTTTCAGTAAGTATTAAAGTGCTGAAAATATGAGAATCATAATCATTGAGGATGAGCAGTATACAGCAGATAATCTGGCTGAAACCATTTTAAAAGTTGAGGCCAAGGCGCAGATCGTGGCAAGCATCCGGTCGGTTAAAGAAGCGATTCCTTATTTGCAAACCCATGAAAAACCCGATTTAATATTTTGTGACATACAATTGGGTGACGGCTTAAGTTTCGAGATATTTAATCAAGTTTATATCAGCTCTCCGGTTATTTTTTGTACAGCATATGATGAATATGCCTTGAAAGCATTTAAAGCAAATGGAATAGATTACATTTTAAAACCATTCACAACAAATACAATTCGGGAATCACTGAAAAAATACCGGAACCTGAGTGACAGTTTCATCCACAATGCACCCTCATACAAAACAATACTCGAACTGGTGGAAGGCAGAAGAAATCAAAAACAGGTTTCGGTGTTGGTTTACCAAAAAGACAATATCATTCCGGTAAAGGTGGAGGATATCGCGTTGTTTTATATTGAATCGGAAGTGACCCACCTGATTACTTTTCATCAAAAAAAACACACCATCAACAAATCGCTTGAAGAGTTGGAGAAAATTATAACAGGTGATTTTTACAGGGCAAACCGGCAATTTTTAATTAACCGCAAAGCCATTGGCAATGTATCGCAATATTTTGCCCGGAAGTTATCGGTACATCTTAACTTGCCTTTCCACGAAAAGATACTTGTCAGCAAGGAGAAATCAAGCGATTTTCTACACTGGCTGTCGGGGAACTAATCCCCCAATCCGGTGATCGTTTCACCCCTCATTTTGTCCGTTTCACCCCTCTTTTGCTTTTACAGGCGCGACAGCCGGTTTAATTTTGAACAATAACAATCGTAAAAACAAAATTTTATGAGAAAATTGTTTGTTCAAACTTTATTCATGGCATTGCTTGTTTCTCCCCCGCTTTTGTATGCACAAAATGAAGAATCCGGCAGGTTGAGTTTGGAAGATTGCATTGCAAAGGGACTTCAAAATAACCCGATGATTCAATCTTCGCAACTCTTTGTGGAAGAAAACCAGACAAAAGTCGATGAAGCACGCTCGGGTTATTATCCTAAGGTAAGCCTGAATTCGAATGCAACAACCTATTCAAACAACAATGGCGATCAGCGTTTTGAAAATTACAACACGGGCATCTCCGCATCCTACAATTTATTTAACGGGTTCAGGACAAAAGCAGGCTACCATGCAGCCAGGGATCATCACGAGGCGGCCTTTCTTCAACACGAGTCCGTTCAACAAGATTTGGTACTCGATATTACTTTCGCGTATTACAAAACGTTGCAGGCAGAACGTATCCTGAAAAGTGCCGAAGAAGCGGTAAAAAATTCCCAGTTGCATTTAGATTTTGCCCATGCCAGAAATATGGCCGGTATGGCAACCCGTTCCGACATCCTTAAATCGGAGGTCGAGCTTTCAAATGCTGAGCTGGAAAAGATAAAAGCGGCCAATGCGCTTCTTGCTGCCAAAGGAAACCTGAATAAATTGATGGGATTGCCCGCAAATCATCCGACAGAAATTATCGATGATCTTTCTGAATTGAATGAAACCCCGGTACAATCGTATGATTCACTTTTTGCCGAAGCAATGGAATCGCGTGTGGAGGTCAAAAGGTTTTATTCATTGTTGAACGCGCAACAAAACAATATCCAGCTTGCGAGAGGTGAATATTACCCTTCGCTCGATGTCAACGCGAATTACAATTTTTCCGGGGAAAAGATATCAGGGATGCGGGAAAACTGGTGGCTGGGAA
>JBAYTC010000105.1:0-3297 GCA_041675825.1 Bacilli bacterium
GTTACTGACACATATGATGAAGGGATTTTAGTTTTATCAGGTACTGGAAGTGCCGTTTTAGGTATAAAAAATCTTGAAACTAGGCTAATTGGTGGATGGGGACATTTGTTAACTGAAGCTGGTAGTAGTTATTCTGTTGTTCGGGATTTGATATGTGACTTGATTCACAGCTATGAAGATAAAAATGAGATTACTTCTTTAGGAACTGAATTCATGAAAAGAATAGAAATAGAATTTGTCGAACAATTTAAGGTTTTTTTCTATCAAAATACTAAAAAAGAAATTGCAAGTTTCTCAAGATTTATTAGTGAAATGGCTGAAAAAGGCAATAAAGAGGCAATAAATTTATTAATTAAAGCTGGTGAAGATTTAGCAGTTGATGTTAAAAATGCATATAATGCATTAAATTTATCAAGTAATGCAGTAATAGGTTTTAGAGGCGGTTTTATTCGCAACTTGGATATTGTTAAAAACAGCTTAGTATCTAAATTGACTGAATTTGGATTATCTTTAGAAATTGTTGAGGGTTATATTGACCCAATATTTGGTGCTTATTTCATGGCAAAGAGATATGGTGTAATATGATAGCCATAGGATTAATGAGTGGAACAAGTTTAGACGGGGTTGATGCAGCTTTAGTCGAAATTAATGGTAAGGACATTAAATTACTAAATTTCATTACACTAAATTATGATATAGATTTTAAAAATAAAATTTTTAGAAATCTTCATGATGATACTGCTAGATTAAGTGAGATTTCATCCTTAAATTTTGAGCTTGGCTATAAGTTTAAAGATGCTATTGATGAAGTTCTTAAAGGTACCAATTATAAGTACGAAGATATTGATTTTGTGGCAAGTCATGGTCAAACTATATGGCATGATCCCCACGGAAATCCCGCATCAACTTTTCAAATTGGCGAACCGAGCGTTATTAGCTATTTAACAAACATTAAAACAATTTCTAATTTTAGAACTATGGATATTGCTGCGGGGGGCGAAGGAGCACCACTAGTTCCTTTTTCCGAGTATTATCAATTTGTTAGTGATACTGAAGATATTGTATTACAGAATATTGGTGGTATTAGCAATTTAACTTATATTAAAAAATCTTCAAGTATTGATGAAATAGTTTCATTTGATTGTGGAGTTGGTAATATTATGATTGATTTCTTTGTTAATCGATATTTCAACTTACCATATGATAATAATGGAGATATTGCTTCAAGTGGTAAAGTAATAAACGAGATTTATCAAGCATTAATTACCGATGAATTTGTTAAAAAAGCACCACCTAAATCAACTGGAAGAGAACAGTATTCACATAAATTCATGTTAGATTTGGAAAAGAAATTAAGATTTCATGAATATAAAAAGGAAGACATTATTACTACTATTACTGAGTTTACAGTTTATGGTATAAGTTATAATTATCAAAAGTTCCTAGGAAATATTGATAAAGCAGTAATTAATGGTGGTGGAAGCCACAATAAATATATAATTAGAAGATTAAAAGAGATATTAAATATTAATGTATTAACGGGAGAGGAGTTTGGGATTAATAGTGATGCTAAAGAAGCTGTTGCTTTTGTAATTTTAGGTTATATGACTTTACTCAATGAACCTAGTAATGTAGTTAAAGCTACAGGAGCAAAAGAACCAGTAATTTTAGGAAACATCACATTAAGTCCACGTAAGTAATATGAGCGTAGATATTAAAAAAATAGGTACTGAACAAAGAAATAGTAACACAATGAATATTGATATGCTTTCCACTTTAGAGATAGTTAAAAAAATTAATGAGGAAGATAAAACAGTTGCGTATGCTGTTGAAAAAGCCAGCGACCAAATTGCTAATTTGGTTGATGAAATTGTAAAAGCATTCCATAAAGACGGAAGACTAATTTATATGGGGGCAGGAACAAGTGGTAGAATTGGTATTCTAGATGCTGTTGAATGTCGTCCAACATATTCTGTTGATGATGAAATGGTTCAATGCTTAATGGCTGGTGGAATGGGTGCTATGACTAAAGCCGTTGAAGGTGCTGAAGATTCTAAAGAAATGGCTATTGATGATTTGAAAAAAATCGATTTAACAGAGAATGATATTGTCGTAGGAATTGCAGCAAGTGGTCGTACTCCATATGTAATTGGTGGTATCGAATATGCTAAGAAAATTGGGGCTGTTACAGGTGGAATAACTACTAGTCCAAATAGTGAATTAGCAGCATTGGTAGATTTTCCTATCGAAGCCATTACCGGAGCTGAGCCAGTTACAGGGTCAACTAGGATGAAGTCAGGAACTGCTCAAAAAATGATTTGTAATATTTTATCTACATCTGCAATGATAAAAATGGGTAAAGTTTACGAAAACTTGATGATTGATTTGCAGCCTACTAATCTTAAATTAGTTAAACGTGCTCAAAATATCGTAATGCAAGCAACAAATGTAACAGAAGAAGTTGCGCAAAAACATATTGATAAATTCGGAACCGTTAAAAAAGCTATATTTGCAATTCTTACTGGGGTTGAAGACATAAAGACAGTTAATAGTTATTTAGAAGAGAGCAAAGGTCATTTAAGAAATGCCTTAAAAGAATATAAAAATGATTAAGCATGTTGAGATAAAAAACAACAATAATAATATATTGAGAGGTTATTTAGATCTTCCAGATAATAGCACTAAACTAGTGGTTATGTTTCATGGTTACACAGGTAATAAAACCGAACATAATGGATTTTTTAGAACATTATCTCGAAAACTTAGCCAAATGAATATTGCATCCTTACGTATGGACTATAGTTGCAATGGTGAATCTGATGGTGAGTTTTATGATTTTGATTTTGATGTTGCCCTTGATGACGCTAAATTGATGATAGATTATGCGTATAGTTTATCAAACATCAAAGATATTGTTGTTTGTGGTTTTAGTATGGGCGGAGCAATCGCCTCATTAGTATGTAATTATCGAGATTTAAAAGGTTTATTGCTATGGTCTCCAGCTGGAGATCTTGGCAAGAATTTAAGAAAAAGATTTGATAATGCCCCTAAAATGGAAAACAATAATGTATATATGCCTGGGTTTGAACTTAGCGAAAATTTAGTTAATACGATGGGTAAGTATGATTTTTACCTAGAGGCACCTAAGTTTAAAAACCCAGTATATATTATTCATGGTATGAGTGATAAAGCAGTAGATTACTTACGCGGAATTGAGTATGCAGTTAAGTTTCCTAATGCAAACATTCATTTAATTGATAAAGCAGGGCATGGATATGATGATTTTAACTCTGCAAA
>JBAYTC010000106.1:0-3249 GCA_041675825.1 Bacilli bacterium
ATTATAAAGAAGGGAATCATTAATAATGGATTATACCATGTTGTATCTACTAATCCATGAATTGAAAATAAAATAATTATAAACAAAACTGAAATATTCATGAAATTTTTTTGTAATGTTTTTTTGGTAAATAAATATAATAGATATCCAAAGTTTATTAAACCCAACAAACCGACAGTAGCAATGGTTTGGATTACATAATTATGGTAGTTTATATTTTCTATATTATTAATTTTTATATAGTACTGACCTGTATAGGAACCTGCTCCCAATAGTGGGTTTTCCTTAAACAAATCAAACCCTATACTATATAACTTTAATCTGTTTTCATCATTAAACCACCCACGAGTGCTCATACTTGTAAAATACTCAATGAATTCCGACCACACAGAGTCTATTCTGGAAATAAAAAATACTCCAACAATGATAACTCCTAAAAACATAGATCCATGTATAATTATTAATTTTTTATTTTTTGCATAAATGTAAGCAAAAATAATAAACGGAATTACAGCCAGAACCCAAGCAAGAAGTGCGCCTTTAGATTGAGTAATTATAATAACTAGAAACTCGACACCTACAGCTAACAATGCAAATATATTTTTTTGATTCCTAATATACAAATAAAAAGTTAATGGAATCAACATAGTTACAACCATCGCTACATAATTTGAAACACCCCAACCCAGATTCATATCATTCTTAGTAATTATTCCTCCATCAAATTCTACAATTAATATCATTAATTGAATAAATATAGCAATCCCCATAGCTGAAGCATTCTTTGCAAAATAAACAAATGCATCCTTGTTTTTATGTTTGCTAAAATACAAATACACCAAAGTATATAATAATATTTGTGATACACCGACTACCCCTAATAAAATAGTCTCACTATTAGTATTAATTAGCGACATAATATTTATTAGTAAAAAAACAAATAACGCTACAACAATTTTATCTTTGAAATTAATTTTATATTTACTAAATAAATCATATAAAATAAGCGGCACTATAATTATACCAATAACAATCATTATTACTAAGTTGTCGTTTAAAGCAACACTTCGATAACTAATAATGTTTGCGAAAAGTAATGGTATTAATGCCATTCTATTCAAATTAAAAATTACTGCAATTACCAAAAAAACAATTGCTAAAACCATCATAACAATTCCTGTTTTTAACCACCAAAAAACAACATTCAATGAGAAAACTATAGCAATAAATTTATTGCTCATAAAAAAATCGTTTGCTTTTTTCATTAATCCCTCCGCGTTCATTTACATAATTATACTATGATTATATGTTAATTGCAACACGAAAAAAATCATTATGGTTTCCCATAATGATTTATAAATTAAGCTATTGCTTCCCATTTAGCATAATATTTAGATGCAACAGTTCCATCTGCTAATATTTTATCTATGCTATTGCCTGTAAATTGTTCATTGTCATACCAACCTTTAAAAACATATCCTTCTTTAAATGGAGAAACTAGTTTAACCTCTAATCCAGGAATAAAGTCTGTAGAATAGTAATCATAATCAACTAAACTTGCTTGATTATTAGAAAATGCTATCATCTTATTTGTGTTAGGTATTATTGACCTAAGTGATAATACTCCACCTGTTCCAGCCCCTTGAGTTCCATAGAAATATCCATCAAGAATAAAGCCTAATAACGCCTTAGCAGATTCTCCACCCCAGAAAGAATTTCCTGAATATTTAAGTGGCATAAAATATGCTAGAAGTTGAGCAATACTTGCATACTTAGTTTTATAAGGTTCAGTTCCAAAGAAACCACCTTCAATACTAGTTATTTTAGACGTACTTGCATCACCTGTAGCTGATGTATAGAAGAATTGACTATATCCATCTGGTGTGCTTGCAACATTTGTAGAAGTATGATTATATATTGCAACTGGATCAGTGTAATTAGCTTTAAAAGTATTCCAATCTGTTTTTCTTAAACTAGCTGCAACTTTTGTTGAAGAAAGTAAGTCATTGTCTTTCAAATATGTATAATAATCCTGCATGAATAACTCTGGAAGATTACTAACAGAATCAATACCATTTGCTGGTGTGGTAACAGTTGCTGAAGTCCAAGTCCATGATCCACCATTCAACTCGTAATTAATAGTAACTTTATTATTTAAGTCTAACCATTTACCATATACTTTCACATTCTCATGTGATCCTTTTGCAATTGATTCAATAGGAGTAGTAAGTTCTTTTTCAGTATACCATCCAATAAATATAAAATCTGTCTTATCGTAAGTCGATAAATTCACTGCATCCAAAATAGTATATGTTTCAGGATTATGCTCTAATAATTCATCTCCATCATAATATTCAATTGTATATTCAATTGGAGTATATGTAGCTCTAATTGTTAAATCTCCAGTAATATTCTCAAAGCTTTTATCCCATTCTTTAAATTCATAACCAACTCTTGTTGGATTTGCTGGAGGCGTAACACTTTCATTGTAGTCTACATCATCAACTTGTTTTAATATAGCATTGTCATGATCTCTAAATATTACAGTATACGTCTCTGGAGTATATGTAGCTGTAATTTCTAAATCAGATGTTATATTTGTAAGTTCATGATCCCAACCCTCAAATAAGAAACCTGGTCTTGTTGGATTTGCTGGAGCTGTAACATTTGCGCCGTGATTTACAATCACATCTTCACCAATCTGTGTTTCATCGTAATCAAAAAACTTTACAACATATGTGGCTATTGAATATGTAGCATTAACAGTTAAATTACTAGTTATATTTGAAAATGCTTTATCCCAACCAGTAAAATCAAATCCAACTTTTTCTAAATCAGTTGGCGGTGTTGCAGATTTACCATACTCAACAGTTTGTGATTTTAATGTTTCTTCACCATCTTTAAATAGAACCGTAAAAGTAATAACTTCCCATTTAGCGTAGAAAGTAGTGCTTTCTTTAATCTCTTGATCTTCATATTTAACTTTAAATTCGGAATCTAAAAACCATCCCTCAAAGTTGAATCCAGTTTTAGAAACAGAAGGCATTTCTAAATCTTCACCTTTTTCAAGTACGAAACTTTCGATTGTTCCTGCACCGTTTGTATCAAAAGATAATGTGATTTCTTTTGAACAACCTACCAAGACAATTAGTAGTAAAAAAACAAAAACGAAATAAATTTTCCTCATATTTATCACCTCAATTTTTATTATATAAAAAACGTTTTCAAATGTCAAGCGAAAATAAAAAC
>JBAYTC010000107.1:0-3206 GCA_041675825.1 Bacilli bacterium
AACTATTCCTTCAATCCAAGGGAAATTTAATATCTATAAAAATGAAATGTGGTCTACAGATATAACATTCCATAGAAATGATGGTAGTGGTATTCAAGAAACAATTACTCAAACCTATGGACAACCGTTTAATTTTCCAGATTGGGAAAATCAAAATTGGATTGTTAATGAAGGTGATTTTGATTTTAACGATGTAGTTAGAAAAGTACCATATAACGATTTATATCTTCTTGATACATCGGATAAAGAAATAACTTTTGACTCAAACGGTGGAACAATATTTGATGTATATAACGCTCCTTATAATTCATTTTTTGACCCATCAATTAGTCACGAACCTGAAAGGGATGGTTATGTATTTGGTGGCTGGTATATAGATGAAGAACTTAGTGTTTTATATGATAAGAATGAACCGGTTAATAGCAGTTTTACTTTATATGCAAAATGGCTTTATACTTTGACATTTGTATTTAATGATAATGAAAATGGAAATTTAGAATATAATATAGACAGTGATGAAAAAATCCCTTATCCAAATTTTGATGACGATAAGTATATATGGGTAGGATTTAAACCAGTGGGATGGTACATAGATGAAGAGCTTTCAATTGAATTCAATGAAGTTTATTTACAAGAAAACGCAACAATCTATTTAAAATGGGAAGAAATATCACATAGAGTAACTCTTAAGCCAGGTGAAAATGGCCAAATTAATGTGACTAAGAAAAACAATAGCGCTGATGTAATAGAAGAGGGTGGCGATAGAATAGTAGTTATTCCACACAACGGAAAAATAAAAGATTACTACAACATAACAGTTAATCCTAAGAGTGATTATAAACATGTCGGATGGGATAATGATATAGATATGGCTATTAAAATTCCTAGAATGTTCACAGCAACATATGAGAAGGACGACTCTCCATTCATTTACAGCGAAGATGAAAACGGTGAGTTACACTTTGAACACGATCCAATATTACTAAATTTATTAAAATCTTTAGAAGGTACATCACATGGTACATTAAGATTACTTCAAGATCAAAGCGGTTTATACTATATTCAAATTATTGAAGAGGGATCTTCAATAACAATGTTAAACAATTCGCAATTATATGCAGTTGACTATTTAGATGATGGAACAGTTTTAGACTTGTTCTTTGATATAGCAGGAAATCCACATACAATTAGAGAAAAAGTAAGACCTGTTTCGTTTGTTGATGATGAGGGTAATAGCTATTTATACGAAATATTAGAAAAAGATGGAATAGTTGCAATTTCTAATAATGGTTCTGCCTTTGGAACTTCTCACTTAACAGCAACATTTAATCGACCAAACGATAATAGGTATGCAAAATTAATGTTTAGCGTACAAGATTCTGGATCATCCCAACAAATTTTAGAGAAATTGCTTAATTCAATAAATGCACAACAAAATTTATGGATATTCGATCAAGCAATTATGAATAATTCAGTAAATCAAGTATTAATTAAAAATATAGCAAGTGCATTTGAAGTTAAAGTGCAAATATGGAATGGAACAGAATGGATAACACAAGGAAGTGTTGTAAGAAGTACTTATATGATGGAGTCATTTTTAGTTGAGCTAGATTTAAAAGATATAAATACTCAAACATTACAAGTTAGATTTGTTTCTCCAACGGCAGTTGAATATAGATATGATGATGTATCTATCGATTTCACAGAGAACTTACCTATGATTATTCAGGAAATGAATTTAGTTTCTGCAATACTTAACGGTGAAACTAATGTATTAGACATTTTATCAAGCATTAGTGACGAATATGTTGAATTGGGCTACAAAGAAGGTGTTAGGTTAGGTTTTGAAGCACCTGAACTAGAATTTGGTTACTCAAGATCGTATGGAGTTAATATGACAGGTTACAAATATGCACAAGGATCTACAATAACGGATCCTTTACTTGAACAAATGGAAGATAAAACCTTTGAAGAAATCAAACATATTATTATTGATTCAGGTAGGCAAGAACTAATTGATGACATTCCAATAGTCGAAGAGTTTTATAACACAATTATGTATATTGGTAGTCAAGATTATGAAACACTATTAGAATTATTATTTAGTTCACTAAATCCACCTGGAGAGGACGATTAAATGCTCGAAATTACAAACTTAACTAAAACTTACAAAGGGGCTAATAAGCCTGCAGTGGATAATATTAGTTTGTCCTTAAAACCCGGAGAGATCTTCGGGTTTTTGGGGTGAAATGGGGCTGGGAAGTCAACTACTTTTAAATGTATTTGTGGGATTCAGTCTTTTGATAAGGGGACGATTAGTATTAATGGTTTTGATATTATTAATGAACCTCTCAAAGCTAAAGCATCACTTGCTTTTATTCCTGATAATCATGCTACATTTGAAGAGTTAACAGGTTTAGAGTATATTAACTTTATGGCTGATGTTTATAAAGTCTCTTTAGAAGATAGAAAGATAAGAATTGAAAAGTTTGCTGAGATGTTTAAAATGTCTCATGCCTTAAATACGGTTATTAAAGCATATTCTCATGGTATGAAACAAAAAATAGCTATTATGGGTGGTATTATTCATTATCCTAAGTTATGGATTTTAGATGAGCCTTTAGTTGGTTTAGATACTTTTTCTATGAATGAAATTATGACATTTATGAAAGATTATGCTAAAGCGGGTAATACAATTATTTTTTCTTCTCATATTATGGCTTTAGTTAAAGAGTTGTGTGATAGAGTTTCTATTATAGATCATGGTGTCATTAAAGGTTTATTTGACAAAAGAGAAGATGTTTTAAAAATAGATAAACATTTTGAGGAGCTTGTTGATAGAAGATGATAAAAATCTTAGTCAGAAATCATTTTAAAAGAAGTAAACCAAGAGTAACTAATATTAATGCTAAAAATATTATTGGTTATGTTTTATTAGCAATTTTAACAGCGCTTATATTAGGTGTTTTTGGTTATATTTTACTACTTTTAACACAAACATTTTCTAGATTAAGATTACCTGATGTTTATTTAAAGACTGTATTTTTCATTTTATTAATTGTTTTAACTATTTATGAAATATTTAATATTATTAAACAACTTTATCAATCAAAAGATAATAATATTTATTTAAAATTACCTATTGAAAAAGAAAAGATCTTTTTATCAAAAATTATTTACTTATATTTAAAACAAGTTGTTATTGC
>JBAYTC010000108.1:0-3194 GCA_041675825.1 Bacilli bacterium
AGCATTTCTAAGAATCCATCTGCTAGTTTATAGTTGTTAATATCATCACGCTTAATCCAAAAAATTTCTCCTTCGATAGAATCTCTAATTTCTCCAGAATAATCTGTCGTCTTATAATAAAACACAATATATCGATAATCATTTATATGATCAGTAAATTGCTTTATTCCACATAACTTTAAGTTAAAAATATCTAAACCTGTCTCTTCCTTAATTTCTCTAATTGTCGATGCTACAAATGATTCATTAGGATTTACATGCCCACCAGGAAAAGTTATCCCTGGCCAATTGGGATTCTTTCTATTTTGAACTAAAATATTTCCAAATTTATCATATATCATACACATATTAGTAAATATTGCTTTTTCAAATTTTTCCATTTTCTACCCACCACTTTTTAAATATCTTAATATTATTATACTCTAAAATAATATAAAATCCATTAAAAAAATAGTAAGACTAATAATTAATAACCAAAAGTAGTTTAGTATTAGGATATCTAATATTATTATTAAACTATTAGTAATTAATGAATATATAATATCAAAAAGTCCTCAATTATGAAGACTTAAACATTACTATTAAATGGCGTCCCAGAAGAGATTCGAACTCCCGACCGACAGTTTAGGAAACTGCTGCTCTATCCACTGAGCTACTAGGACAACCACTTAAAATTATACCACTTAAGCATAAAAAAATCAATTGCTTTATAATGGCCTTTTTTCGCGCAAGTCTTAAAAATCAATATACATTATAGTTACTCTTTTAAGATTTCTTACAAGTTTCAAGACAAAATAACATTATTTTATCAAAATTATAGTATTATTTATAAAACTAGTTTATAATATAATTAGTTCATATGGGACGGAAAGGATTAATTATGAAAAAAGTATTAATGATTGGATCAACATTTGTTGTTGTTTTATTGTTAATCGTTGGTATTTCTTGGATTTCTGCCTTTAATGGAGAGGTTTCAAGAAATAATGATGTTGTTGAATATAGAGGAAATGTATATGCGGCACTATCAGCAAGATATGAAAAAGTAGGAGCCTTCATTGATGCAATTGAAGGCGCTGATGCAGACGTTACTGGTTATCTAACTATTATAAGTGAAGCTAGACAAGCATTTGCAAATGCAATTGCAAGTGGTAATATCGCTGCAGCAAATGAAGCAATTTCAGACATTGATGGCACTTTTGTAACTCTCTTATCATATATGGAAGACAATCCAGAATCATATAACACAGTAAATTTATATTCAGGATTTTTAGGTGAATTTAGTGCTTCAACAAATGTTGTAACTACACAAATCGGAGAATATAATAAAAAGGTAAATACATATAACACCCATATACAAAGATTCCCAAACAATCTGTTTGTAGGCAATAAAGAGAAGTATGAGTCTTATAACTTAGAAAACTATAATAGCCCTCTACCTACATTTAATTAATTATGAAAAAAATATTTAGTATAATATTATTAAGTGCCATAACAATACTAATTTTAAATGGATGCAAAAAAGAAAACATTCTAAAACAAACTGATGAATTCTATGTCAATGATAATGCCAGAACCCTACTATCTTCTACAAAATGGACTATTATAGACTATGGTGAAGAATTATATACTGATTCAAGTCAAGAAGAATTTGAAGAAGCTAAGATTAGTGGTTCACAAGTTGTTATAGTCACATACGAAGGTAATGTTGGTGATATAAACACAACTGAAATATTTAACTCTTGGGGTATTGGAAAAAATGACATGGGTATACTAATTGTAATGTTTTTTGATAGAGTTAATGATGAATTAGTATATAAAGAATTAATCTTTGAAATAGGCGATAAAATGAGTGGATATCTATCTGCATTTGAAGCTACTAACCTCACAACAGAATACTTCAATGAATTAGAAACAACAGATTATGACCTAAAAATAATTTCTTTATATTTTAAAATATTAGAAATTATATATTTAAGAGTTTATAATTATGGTAGCTATAACTATCAATCATATATGGATGAGTACTTAGAAAATCAATATGAATATTTCCCTAATATCCCTAGTGAAGAAACTAACTTCTTTGATAGTATTCCTTTATGGTTATGGATAGTAATAATAATATTTGTAATCTCAACTGGATCATTTAGGTGGCTACTTCCATTTGTTTTCACTGGTGGAAGATCGCGTAATTTAGGTGGCGGTGGTAGATCAAGAGGATATTGGTTTAGAAAGTAAAAAGATGTTTTTAAAAAAAACATCTTTTTTTTATGTCATGGATCATTATAGTGATATTAGATATTGCTATAAACTTGACATTATAAAGATTTAATAAAAAAATGCCGTCTATATCGACTGCATCAATTATTTACAAATGGCGTCCCAGAAGAGATTCGAACTCCCGACACACGGCTTAGAAGGCCGTTGCTCTATCCAACTGAGCTACTGGGACATTTTCCGTAAAGCATTATTATTATACTTCAAATATACAATTTTGTAAAGTATATTTTTTACGGAAATAAAGTTTATTTTTGATAAATAGAAACCTCACTATTTCCTGTAGAATAATTTCTTAATAATGTTAAATTATCTACTACATTCATATTTCCTCTAACGTATTGACATACTATAATACATTCCTCATTTAACATATCTTTATCAATTAATTCATAAATTATCTCATTATTTATATTTAATTTGTAAGGAGGATCCAAAAAAATTAAATCAAATTTTGTATCAGAGAATCTTTTAATAGCATTTTTATAGTCCGATTTTAAAACATGAACATTCTTTTCCTCTTTAAGCATAACAATATTACTATTGATTACTTTAACTGCATCTATTGAGTTATCACAGATAAATGCTTCTTCCATACCCCTACTAATGGCTTCTAAACTTAATGCTCCACTACCACCAAATAAATCTAAGACTTTCCCACCATTAAAATAAGGGCCTATAGTATTAAATATAGACTCCTTCATTCTATCAGTCATTGGTCTTGTATTCATACCACTCAATGTATTTAAAACTCTACTTTTATGTTTTCCTGCAATAATTCTCATTTCTACTCCTATTTATAAAAATTGAGTTAGAAGTATAACTCAATTTTATTAATCATCTTCATCATCAAATACTTGTTCAATATAATAATAATCAAGTTTTTTATCATGAACACATTGATAATGTATATGCCCAAT
>JBAYTC010000109.1:0-3128 GCA_041675825.1 Bacilli bacterium
ACATTAGATACCATATATGTTTTTTCTTTAGCAATTGCTTCAACTAGATGAAGTCTATGCCTGGTAAGTCTTTGCAAGGCAAGAAACTGAGCTCCACGCCATGGTTGAGATTTGATTCTTCCACATCTGGCAAAGTCGGCGATAATATAAGCATCAAGAGGATCAGTTTTATCCATATCAACAAAAGACTTTCTGTAATTAGCAATGGTTTTTGGATTAAGACAATAAACCATAGGTGAATAGGCTAAAAGTACTTCATTAGAAGACAAGAAATTAGCAATATGAGTACTGTAAAAAGAAGTTGATTCCAAGGCAATAACAACAAAATTTAAACTATTAGAATTTAAACAATCCAAGATGCTTTCTAAAATAGATTCAGCACCGGGTTGATTATTCAGAGCTTTCAGATTAAGAAGCTTATTGCCTTGGAAGTCAAGAGCACACAAAACGTTAGTTTTAGAACTAACATCAATACCAACAAATAAAGTCGATAGAAAATTGTTTTTCATGAAATCACCACCTTTCATAGGACATTGAAGAACAATTAGTAAAAGAGATATCCTAATCTTAGAAGCTGACTGAAACCTCGCATTATTAGCATTCATCTTTAAAAACTAACCTTGCTGTTGGTCTAATTAAAGAGATGCAGCATCTGAGTAAGCAGAATATGGCGACTAAGTCAGGAAGCATGCTTTTTAAGCAATAACCAAATGGCTTTGCAAGGAGAGAAAGAATTATCCTTCGCTAATGTTCTTTACAACATTATAGCATTAGAATATCTCAATTAAAAATTGAAAATGAAACAAAATAAATTTACGCAATTGCAAAATAAATTGGACGTTATTTATGAACCATGATCGGCGAAGCCGGCGCGCATATTAGAATCTCCAGTCGGCTACGCCTCCTTACGATTCTAATATGCGCCTGAAAACCTTAGGTTCAATTTTAGTAGTACACTAGATTGCTTAACAGAATTGAAAGACATAAAATTAGTTCAATTAGTTATTGCATTTGCTAAAAATAAATTAATGTTTAGAACACTTAAAAAGTAGTTCTAAACATATTATACGAGGAGAAATATCATGAATGAAAATAAAATTGCTATATTGACAGATTCCTGCTCAGATGTGCCACTAAATTTATTGGAAAGATATCATATCTATGAGATGGCACTTTGTATCAATTATAAGGACAAATCTTATCGTGATAGAATTGAGATTACGCCTGATGAAGTATATGAGAATTTAAAAAATGAGATACCTCATACAAGTTTGCCAACTATTGGAGAAATACACGAAACTATAAATCAAATTATAGCAGACGGATATAATCAAATAATCATTCCGGTAATTTCTTCGGGATTGAGCGGAACATATAAAGCAATTGAAATGGTTTGCGGGGATTTTAAGGATATCAAAACAAAGGTTATAGATACAAAAAATATTGCGATTGGTTCTGGATTTCTATCCGTATATGCAGCACAGTTAATTGAGAAAAATTTAAACTTTGAAGAAATTGTTAAGAAAGTAGAAGATAAAATTAAAGACTCAAATATTTATTATAGCTTACAAACGTTGCAATATCTTGTAAAAGGCGGAAGATTAGGGCGTGTGGAAGGAATGATTGGCAGCGTACTTCAAATCAAACCAATTATTAGTTGTGACAATGATGGAATTTATTATACCGTAGAAAAAGTACGAGGAAGAAAACAAAGCATTAATAAGCTGATGGAAATAGTACAGGCTAAAATCAAGGATAAGAAAAATTATTATCTTGCTATTTGTCACGGATATGCTCAAGAAGAAGCGGATAAAATTAAAGAAAAAATGAAACCGTATGTAGATAATGCAACATTATATATGGAAGGACAAATTTCTCCTGCCCTTGGTGTTCATACAGGACCTGGTCTTGTTGGTATCGGTTGTTTTAATTTGGATGATTGATTAATAATCTCTAATGGAATTCCAGTAGCAGTTATTATATGGAGAAGATTTTGCGGACATAATCTTTTAAGAAAAAGGATAGAAAATAAAAGCAAATGAGTATTTTCTATCCTTATATGCTGTTTTTTATTTGTTTAGAATGGCAATTGCTCTAATGGGAGCTCCATCTGCATTTTCATATTTAAGCGGAAGGGCAACAAGAGTAAAAATATCATTACCTACATTACTTAAATGAGCAAGATTTTCTATAATGACCATATTATTTTCAAGAAGCTTTCTATGTAATGTCAAATTTCCATTCTCTATAGGATCTAATCCTATAACATCTAAGCCAATTCCTTTTTTGTTATTTTGTATTAAATACTCTGCTACTTCTTCAGTAATATATGGGTATTCGCCAAAATAGTCATTCTTACCCCAATGTTTATCCCAACCCGTATGAAATAAAATATAATCTGCATGTTTTGCTTTATCTTTGACTTTATCGATATAACTCATAGTTATTCTTTGTCCTTTTCCTAAATTGCAGCAATCAATAATTAATCCATTGCCGATAAATTGTTCTGCAGGGAAAGCGTCTAATGTAGTATTATTGGGAAATAAATGTGCTGGTGCATCCATGTGTGTTCCGGTATGTGAATACATCGTGATTAAAGTTTCTTTAAAACCGTCTTTTTCATAAGTATTTGCAGTTTTCAATTTTGGACATTCTGTCCCCGGGTAAACCGGCATACTTTCAGAAATTGTGTGCGTTAAATCAATAACTTTCATAACAAACTCTCTCTTTCTTGATAGATATTTTTTAAAGATTAAGACTAAAAAACTTTATATAATTGTTATTTCGGTTATTTATCACAACTCCTTGCTTCCTCAACAGTTTAATACAAGTTTACGGATTGTATGTATTAATTATATCATACTTTCTATAAAATGTGGAAAAATGTTTTCTATCTGGCCTAGATAGTCAATTTCTTAGGGCATAATTTGAAATCAGATTCATCCTTAAAAATTTGGATTGGTCATCACGATAAAACATTAAGTGATTCGCAAGAATGGATTATAAGAAGTTATATCAAATTAAATACATATTTCTTGTGCTTATAGCGGGCGTAATTGGTTACCTGGTTGCCATTCCATTTGGAGATTTCTTTTCGTCTTCAGTTGTAATGTATTGCGGAAATGGAA
>JBAYTC010000110.1:0-3109 GCA_041675825.1 Bacilli bacterium
TCAACAAGAGATTCAATACTAGTTGATTCTTTACTCGTATTATGAATAATGGAAGTATAACAATCAAAGATACTTAAACCTAATTTAAAAGCAATTAAACTATTATTTTGCAAGAATGAATAATAAAATGTGTTTAGTTTTATTGAAAAATCATTTATCATATTTCCAATAATATCACTAGTAATATTATGTTTTACAACTTTATGTTTCAATAAATTATCAGGATCATAGATACCAATATAATCGGTATCTATGATCACTTGATTATCTAAATAATAGTTAAAATTTATAAAAACATCATTCTCATACACACATATTATTTTATTATCTTCTTCTCTAATAAATAGTATCTCATAATATGCTTCAAATAAACTTAAAAAGTTTTTTTTAAATTCCGGTAAGAAATCTTTTTTAATTATTACATGAAAGTCAATAATCCCATCAACATTAGGTGAAGTCACAATTGTCCCCGTAAGATAACTAGCATTAATATAATTTTTATTTACAAGTTCTCCTAAAATAATATTTATGGCATCATGTTGTTTCATCGCTTTATTTCTTAGTTGGATCAATCATTGTAAGTTCTAGGCGACCTTTTTTAGTATCTACAGATACAACCCATACCTTAACTATTTGACCTACACTTAAAACATCAAGTGGATGTTTAATGTATCCTTTTTTGATTTTCGAAATATGAACTAATCCATCTTCTTTAACTCCACAGTCAACGAAAACTCCGAAGTCAACAACATTTCTTACTGTACCTTGAAGTTCCATTCCGACCATTAAATCTTCTAAATGAAGGGCATCGCTTCTTAAAATCGGTTTATCAAAATCATCACGTGGATCACGAAGAGGTGCTATAAATGAATCTAGAATATCATTAAATGTATATTCACCAATATCCAATCCTTCTTTTAATGATTTTTTATCAGCTTTTTTAATCTTATCTACTAATTCATCAGTACCAATATCATTTTTAGTTAAACCCAACTTAGCTAAAATTGCTTCAGCAGCAGGATAGCTTTCCGGGTGAATTGCCGTCATATCAAGTTTTTCTTGACCATTAGGAATTCTTAAGAAACCAATTGATTGTTCCAATGTTTTAGGACCAATTCCTTTAACTTTTTTAATATCTTCACGTGATGTAAATTCACCATTTTCATCACGGAATTTAACAATTTTCTTAGCAGTTCCAGCATTTAATCCTGATACTCTTTGAAGTAAAGGTACTGAGGCAGAGTTAACATTAACTCCAACGCTATTAACTGCAGTTTCTACAACGAAGTCTAAAGAACTACTAAGTTTAGCTTGTCCAACATCATATTGATATTGTCCAACACCAATTGATTTAGGGTCAATCTTCACTAATTCTGAAAGTGGATCTTGAAGACGCCTTGCAATTGATGCGGCACTTCTTTGTTCTACTTCATAATCAGGGAATTCTTCCTTAGCAAGTTCACTTGCTGAATAAACTGAAGCACCTGCCTCATTAACAATAATATAGTTAACTTCTTTTTTAAGATTATTACTTGCTGTAGCTTGTTTTAGGGTATCAATAATGAAACTTTCAGTTTCTCTACTTGCTGTACCATTACCAATAGCTATAACCTCAACATCATATTTGTTAATTAAATTAACAACATCATTATATGATTTAGCAATTCTTTCAGTAGGAATGTCTTCTGATTTATTCTTTTGATGCGGATAAATAACTCCAATTTCTAGTACTTTACCAGTTTGATCAACAACTGCCATTTTACATCCAGTTCTATAAGCTGGGTCAACTCCTAATACTACTTTTCCTTTCATTGGTGGAGTAAGTAAGTATTTTTTTAAGTTTTCAGCAAATACATGAATTGCTTGATCTTCAGCTTTTTCTTTTAAATCAGTTCTAATTTCACGTTCAATTGAACTTCTAATTAAACGTTTATAAGCATCTTCAACTGCTTGAATAACATAACTTTCAGTTATACTTCCTTCAACAGTTATAACATGACGATTTAAAAACTTCAAAACTCTTTCAGTATCTTCTTTAATAAATACTCTTAATATTTTTTCATTTTCTCCACGATTTAATGCAAGAACTCTATGATGTTTGATTTCACCAATAGGTTCTTCATACGCATAATACATTTCAAAAACTTTTTTCTCATCTAATCCAGCATCTTTAACTTCAGACGCAATTAGTGCTTTTCTTTCGAAGAAATTACGGATCCATTTACGATATCTTGCCTCATCACTAACAACCTCAGCAACGATATCCATAGCACCTTGCAATGCTTCAGCTTCGTCTTTAACAACTAAACCGTCTTTTTCTAATTCTTCAGTCACTTCTTTAGTAACATACTCTTTAGCAACTTCTAGAACATCACCTTCCATAGGGAAACTTAACAAATACTCAGCTAGTGGTTCTAAACCGCGTCGTTTAGCTTCTGTAGCTCTTGTTTTCTTCTTTTCTTTATATGGTCTATAAATATCTTCTAATTCTGAAAGTTTATTAGATTTAATTATTTCGTCTTTTAATTCTGGAGTAAGTTTCCCTTTTTCCTCGATTAAACGCATAATATCTTCTTTTCTTTCAGCTAATTTTTGACCATATTCCCACTCTTGGTGAATAGCACGGATTTGTTCTTCATCAAGACCACCTGTAGCCTCTTTACGATAACGGGCAATAAATGGAACAGTCGAACCATCTTCAATTAATTGAAGAACCGCCTTTATTTGATGTAATTTAACATTTTGCTCTTTAACGATCTTTTGTAATAATTCATCGTTAATATAATTATTCTCTACCATAATTCCTCCTAAATATTTTTATTTTTCTACTTAAATCATATTGACTATACTTCTAAATCGCCTTTAGCAATTAATCCGTATTTTCTAAATAAAACGTCAATAATCCAAACTAATATTATTGGGGCTACAAACATTAATAACCCAATACCAAGAATTGAGTTGAGTGATACTTCACTAGCAGTAGAATTCATTGCAGCAAAAGTATCGATGGGACCAACAAGTCCACTTGTACCCATACCTGCACCAACGCTGGTTGTTTGAAGTTTAAACACAACTGTTGCAATTGGTCCAAGTATTGCACTAACAATAA
>JBAYTC010000111.1:0-3017 GCA_041675825.1 Bacilli bacterium
CTCTATCTCTGTTCCTCCACATGCCATATAGACAGGAATAAAAGTATCAATTTGTTTTAAGATACGATTACCAAAAGCCAATTTAAAGTTTTCTATCATATATGTATCTAATTTATCAAATTTATCTAACAAAGAATTAGAAATCTTATATTCTTCTTGTGCTTTTTCAAATAAATGATTTAAATATTCATATGACATATTCATTGGTGGTGTATCAGGTGCATTAAATGATTCTCCCTTAGCGTTAAAATCAATTGATATAGCACGATCATATACCTTATCGGTAATAGTAAATGTTGAATCATCTTTATTAGCTGTACCAATAAACCACACATTTTGAGGAATATTTAATTTACCATTGATTAAAAGTTTAGGATCAGTATCCCATACATCAGGAACCAAATCAATCTTCCACTCACTATAATCAGGCATTTCCATAATAGATAAGAATTCAGCAAAATAATACTCAATACGAGCCAAGTTCATCTCATCTAAAACAATAAGATTAATATCAGATCGATATAATGTTTCATATAATGCTTTCAAAAAATCAGTCTCATTAAAACGTTTTGTAAATTCGTTTAAATATCCTAGTAACTCAGCTCTATCTCTCCACGATGGTTGAACAGAAACAATTGAAGCATTGTTTTTAAAAAACTTACTCATAGCATATGGTAATGAAGTCTTACCAGTACCAGAAACACCTTCAAGAATCATTACTTTACTAGTTGCAAGACCAGCAAAAAATAATCTAATAGTTTCTTTCTTATAATATAGTTTGAGTCTTGAACAACTGAAGTTAATAAATCTATCTATTATTTCAGTTAAATCCACTTCGTCCTCAGGATTCATATTAATAACCAGGGGCTTTTTATCATACTGTAGATCTATAGCCTTAAGTTTAGTGAATCTAGAAGGTTCTTCTTCTTCATCTTTATATTTATTAGCTTGTGGTAAATCCTCCGCATTAGGATCAATTCCTAATTGAGATACTTTCATTGCTAAAATCTGATTTTTCTCATTTAGAGTTTGAATAACTTTTTGATTCAAAATGGCAATTTCTTCTTGTAAATCATCTTTTTCGATTTCATTTTTTCTAAAACTAAAATATCTTCTAATAAAGTATGTAACTCTTATAAATAAGAAAACAAGAAAAGCTAACATAATAAGGGAAGATAATACAAAAAATACCCAGCCGACAAAGCCAAATCCACTTCGATTATCTTCTAAGATTCTAAAGTAGTGTTTTAAGTTTTGAAAGACATTAGCAAAAAATGTATTCCATATACCTACAAAAAACTCTTTTAAATCTTCCCATATCTGGGTAAAAAGTTGTAGAAAGTATCTTGAGAATGCGTTCATATCTTAACCCCTCTTCGTTCTTATATATATTATACCACTATATAGTAGATAATCACAACTAAAAAGTTGTGATTATTCTAGTTTTATATAATTTTTTATTATATTAGTCTATCTTATTAGCCTTCTGATTCTACTGTAGTAGCTGTAAATTTAAGTCTAGCAATAAAGTTACCTAAAGCAGCATTATTAACTGTATCTCCATCCCAACCTTCAATCCAAATTACTACTTGAATTTGAGCATCAGTACCAGCTTTTAAATCACCAATACGAAGAATATTATTCTCTGCTGTTAATTCACTACTTTTAACAGTTTTATATTCAGCTTTTTTTTGGAATATTTCATCCAAAGCATAATCATCACCAGTTGCATCAATAATATTTAAGCGATCTTCAAAGTCACCTGTAAATGCTGCAAATGGACTATAAGGAATTAACTCTGCTGCATCCATGGTTACGCCAGAAAAATTAAAGGCATCTTCAGCAATATAAACAGGAGCAGTATCTTTAGAGAAATATGCACCTGATCCATATGTTCCTTCACCTTCATTAAATGGTTCATAAATTAAAGTTGAATTCGCAGTTCTTGTTAGAACTTCTTCACCTTCTTCTTCCACTAATTCCCATGGTTGATATTCTGTAACATCTTCACCAACAATAAACATAATTCTTAATGTTTTAAGTGCTGCTAAATCTTCATCTGCTGCGTCTTCAGGAGCAACAAATGCTGAAGATGCATCAAAGTTAAGTGTATTAACAGTTGAATTTGATGTTCTAAACCATAATGGAAATGCTAAGAAACTATCTGCATAATAAGATTCTTCATCTGCATCTTCTTCTGATGTATTAATTATATTAGAGTTTGCAGATAAATATTGGAATACATATTTTTTTTGAAAGTTTTCATTAGTTAAACCTAACTTGTAGAAACCTTTTTCAGTTGCATCAAATGTAACAGGCTCTAATTTACCATAAATAGTTCCAATGTTAGCTGAGTAACCAAATGTAGTTCCATCTTTAGAAATTTGAAGATCTTCACCAACTGAAGCTGCTTCTAGTTGAATATCATTTACTACTGCTTCTTGTCTCATAGTAAACCATGCGAATGTTGCAGATGATGCTGCAACGAATGCTACTACTAACATAAGTGTAGCCATTAATAATTTTTTTGTACTTTTCATAATTTTCCTCCATTTTTTTTATTAAATTGTTATTACGTTAAATTTAATTGATAATTTTAATGCGCCATCTCTAATTGACCTTTCCGGTATATCCACCGTATCAGGATCTTCTCCATGTAACCACATGAGTATTGAATATTTATCAATATCTCCGGATTTAAAATCATATCTGTTATCTCCAACTATTTTACGATTTGTTTCAAAAGGTGCAGTTCCCGGTTCAGGTGAACCCGGTCTTTGTCCAAATTTACTCTGTACTTTTGCATAAACTCTCTCTGTAATGTTTGGATTTGTATTATTAACTCTTATATCTGTTTCTTTAACTACCATTACCCTTATAGCTTCATCAATATTATTTGTACTATCCTCTAGAAATAAGCTAAAGTTGTAACTCAAATCTTCTTCTCCAGTATTTTTAATATAAAAAGTGTAAGCAAAATAGTTTAAGCCATTATTTGAACCACCTTCAAGAGTAAG
>JBAYTC010000112.1:0-3015 GCA_041675825.1 Bacilli bacterium
AACTATCATATAATTGTATCTTTAAGAATGATAAAAGAAGATGATGAAATAAGAGTTATTAAAAAAAGTATTGAAACAACTAAGAATGCATTGAAAAAAGTTATGGAAAACTTAGAACCAGACTTATTTGAAAATCAAATTGAAGCTATATTTGATATGGCAATTAAATGGGAAAATAAGACTCATGCTTTTGATACTATTTGCGCAAGTGGGAAAAATGCGACTATTCTTCATTATGTAGATAACAATCAGAGAATGATTAATGGAGATTTAGTCTTGTTTGATTTAGGTGCAAGAACAGAATTCTATGTTAGTGATATTTCTAGAACTTATCCAATTAATGGTAAATTTAATCGTCGTCAAAAAGAAGTTTATGAGGTTGTTTTAGAGGTTAATAAAAAGTGTATTGAATATTTAAGACCTGGATTATCATGGATTGATTACAATAAATATGCTAATAGTTTATTAACAGAAGGTCTAAAGAAACTTGGGAAGATTAAAGAAGATAACGAGTTGGTTAAATACTATTGGCATTCAATTGGTCATTCAATTGGCCTTGATACTCATGATCCAGTTATTGCAACTGATGTGATTAAAGAGAATATGGTTGTTACAGTTGAACCTGGACTATATCTAGAAGATGAAGATATCGGAATTAGAATCGAAGATAATGTCTTAGTTACAAAGGATGGACCAGTTAATTTGAGTAAAGACATTATTAAAGAAGTAAAAGATATTGAAGAATTTATGAAGAATAAGTAAAGAAATGTGTACAAGTTGTAAAACTTGTACTTTTTTTCTTGGATTAATAGTTTATATATGATACAATGTTATTAGTGTGCGGTGATTTTATGAAAGAAGATGTAATTAAGTTAATAACTTTAGTAATTAAAGGTGAGAATAAAAAGCTTGATATTGATTTTTCTAGTGTTTTTAAAATCCTTAAATTTCATCATTTAGAAGTATATTTATATTATGCATGGAAACTTGGCATAGTTGATATCGATGATGAGCAGTTAAATATACTAAAACAAGTGTATATGAAAAACCTTTATAAAACCGCTACCCAAGAAGAAGAGTTAAAATTAATCAAAACAAGTTTAAAAGATAATAATATTATGATGCTACCGTTAAAAGGTGCTGTAATAAGAAGTATCTATCCAAGTATAGATTTAAGAACTATGGCAGATATAGATATATTAGTCAAAGTTAGTGATTTAAAGAATGTTCGTAAAATAATGGAAAATTTAGGATATAGAAATACCTCTCATGGAGGTAACCATGATGTTTATTATAAAGATCCATTTATGAATGTTGAAATTCATAGAGCTATGATGGATGAGTCTTACGAGATGAGTAAATATTATGAGGATATTTGGGATAAAGTTATAATAAACGATAAAGAATCATTTTTAAGTGATGATGATTTATATATTTATATTGTTAGTCATGCTGCTAAGCATTACTTAAGTGGCGGTACTGGAATAAGATCAGTTCTTGATATTTATTTATTAAATCTAAAATACAAATTGAATTTTAATTATATTAATCAAGAGTTTAAGAAATTAAACATAAGTAAATTTGCAAGTAATATTAGAAGTTTAGGTGAAGCTTGGTTTAATGAGTTACAATTATATGACTCTTTATTAAAAATGGAGGAGTATATTTTAAGTAGTGGGGTTTATGGTACTCATACTCATCAAATTGTTAAGGGATTTGATAATCCAAATGATAGTAAAATTAGTGTGGGACTTAAAAAAGCTTTTCCAAGCTTTAAAGTAATGAAAAAGATTTTTCCTAGTTTGAAGTATTTCTTTATTCTTTTACCATTCTATTATATCTTTAGAATCATTAGAGGTATGTTTAGAGGTAATGTTCAAAATCAGCTTAAAACTCTAAAAAAACTTGAGAAAAAAGATATTATATCTAAAAAAGAAATTGTTGAAGATATGAAAAACGATTAAAGTACGTTATATATTATTGTATACGTCTTTATAACGTTTTCAAAAAAAAAGTATTTTTTAGGATTGAACTAATATTTATACTATGTTATAATTAACCCAGACTGTCAAATACTTATTAAGAGAGTTGAAATATGCAAAAGATTATAAAGATTAATGATTTATATATAAATCTAACTTACCAATTTAATGAATATTTTAAAGACACTTTTCTTAAGTATGAAGTAAATGAATATCCACAGGATAAAATCAACATGACAGTATTAGTTAAAAATGAAATTGTTTTAAGTTTCGAAGATAAAAAAATCTTTAGAAATAATAATCAAATTATTTATGAAACCAGTCATGATAAATATATTGTGACTTACCTGAATGATTTTTCAGAAATTAAACATGTAATACATTATACTTTAGATTATAAAAACATTGAAATTATATTAAATAATAAAATCGGTAATAAATTATCCGAATATGAGTATGTTCTAACAGGAATGATGTTTCTAGAACTAGCCGTACATAACAATTATTTGCCACTACATGCATCCGCATTTAGCGTTGGTAAATACACTATATTACTATCTGCTCCATCAGGCATAGGAAAATCAACGCAAACAAGATTCTTTAAAGAAACATATAAAGATATTATTTTGATAAACGAAGATAAACCTCTACTTAAATTAATTGATGGACATTTTTACGTTGTTGGCACTCCATGGTCGGGTAAAGATGTAATTAATTCAAATGTTATAAAAAAAGTTGATGGAATATTTTTCTTAAACCAAGCAGAAGAATTAAATATTGTTACTTTAAGTGAACATGATAAAATTAGACATATCTTTAAAAACATTCAAAGGCCAGTTTATCAAGATTTAGTTGAACCATTAACTAAAATGATTAACTTATTAATAAATAGTGTTAATATATCAATGTTTAATTGTATAAACGATAAAGAAAGTGCCCAATTCTTATATAATTATTTGGAGGTAATAGATGAAAATAAAGTCTAATTATGTTTTAAAAACCATAGGCGATAATATTATTGTTGTTCCATTAA
>JBAYTC010000113.1:0-2941 GCA_041675825.1 Bacilli bacterium
TATTTATTTTACTCTAACTGTTCTTAAAGCAGTACTCCAAGCTAATAATTGATCAAGCATCGCATTAACATTAACTAAATGTAAATCATTTGGTTTGAATACTGAAAAATTCTCAAAATCAGTAAACAATGATAAAGCAGCATGAACCCTAACATCAGCAATTTGTAATTCTCCCAAAATACCTCTTAAATGTTCAGCAGCTCTTCCACCACCAACAGAACCATAACTTACAATTCCAGCAGCCTTATTGTTCCATGCATCTTTTGCTGAATCTAAAGCATTTTTTAAAGCACCTGAGATACTGTGATTATACTCTGAAACAACGAAAACAAAACCATCTAATTGACTTAGTTTTTCATTCCATTTCATTATTCCCGTTGTATCGTTTGATTCACCTAATAATGGAAGATTAAACTCTTTAATATCCACTATTTCATAGTTAGCATCATCACGTTGATCTGCTATTTTTTTAACCCATTCTCCTACCTGTGGGCTAACTCTCCCTTGTCTTGTACTACCTAATATAATACCAATATTTAATTTATTCATAATATAACTCCTTTATGTTTTTTTGTTGTTTAACAACTAAATACATTATATTACGAAATCGAAGTAAAAGCAATTTTAATGCTCCACTTTATAATTAACCGCTTGAGAACTAAATAATTTGTAATATAAACTGTTTTTCTTTCTCATAAGTGCTTTATGTGAATCGAAATCAATTACTTTCCCATTATCAATTACCACAATCTTGTCACAAAATACAGAGCTACTCATACGATGTGATATATATATTGCTGTTTTATCTAATACCATGTCATTAAAATGTTTATATATCTCCGCCTCAGCAATAGGATCAAGTGCACTAGTGGGTTCATCTAAAATTACTAAATTAGAGTTCTTATATAAAGCACGAGCAATTGCCAATTTTTGATTTTGACCTCCACTTAATTCAATACCATCCTCATCATATGCTTTATTAAGCGGAGTATTAATTCCATTAGGAAGTTCCTCAATTTTTTCTTTTAACCCAACTTCGTTAATTATCTCATCTATTTTATCATTATCTATTAGTTCATCACCAATTAAATTTTCTAATATAGTAAAAGCAAAAAGGCGATAGTCTTGAAATACTGCGGAAATATTATCGATGTAATTTTTATAATCATAATCAAAAATATTTATTCCATTAATTAATATTTCTCCTTCTTCTATACGATATAATCTACAAAGAAGTTTGATCAGCGTTGTTTTTCCAGCACCGTTCAAACCAACAATAGATATCTTTTCACCTTTTTCAATCTTGAAACTAATGTTGTCAAGGATATACTTTTCTGTTTTAGGATATTTAAAAGATACGTTTTTAAATTCAATAGTTTCAATGTTCTTTAGTTTTTTACCACCAAAACTCTTCTTCGATTCCTTCAACTGCATAAACTCCAAGAATGGATCTAGATAATCCAATACTACTCCAAAGTTAAAGAAATCATTATAAAGTTTATTAAAGGTTCTTGTGAAAGTGATTGCAGTATTAACATACATTGTAAAATCTCCAATCCCAATTCTGGTTCCGTAATTTGTTGACAATGTCCTTAAGGTAATATATATATAAATTATTCCTGATTGAATTGAATTAACAATAAACTGAAAACCACTTACAAGACCATTTACAAAATAAAACTTTTTAAATCGATTATTTATACTTCTATTCATTTTTAAAACACTATTTGTGAATAATGGTTCCATATTATACAGTCTTAAATCTTTTTGAATTTGCGGTTGAACTGATAATCCTAAATAATATCCATATTTTCTATTTAATGGAATAATGTTTTTAAAAAAGCCACTTTGATAATTCTTAAATAACCAGCTGATAATAATAACAATAAAACTTCCTATTAATAAAACAACAACCAATACCCATGATAAACTAAGGATAATTGTTATTAGTCCAAATAACGAAATTATTCCTGAAGTAATTGAAGTAATCTCATATATGATTTGACTGATTGCTGATTGATTCACCGATGCAAACACGGCTCTTTCCTTTAAATCTAAGTAATAAGGGTCTTCAAGATAAGAATATTCAATCTCCGTAATTTTTCTAGCCATTTCTTCTGTGATTTTTCTATTTACATACTCATTTCTAACATCTAGTAATCTAGCAAATGTCTTATTCACAAAAGCAAATAATAAATTCACTATTACTATAAGACTACCAAATAGAATAATTTTATCTATATTTTCATTTAAAATTAATTCATCTATTAAGAACTTTGGAAGCACGATATTAAGTAATAATATTGATGTTCTTATTAAAGAGTTTATTACATTAAGAAGAATATACCCAGGAGAAACTTTAGAAATTAGTTTTACAAGTGTTAATACTTTATTAATATTCTTCATGCTCTTCTCCTCCTTGATAGTACTTACCTTGAATGGTGAACATGTTATAATATTCCTTTTTTAGTTGCATTAGTTCCTCATGATTTCCATATTCAACTAAGTTTGAATCCTTAAATAAAGCGATTTTATCACAAAATTTAGTGCTCGCAAGACGATGAGACACATATATGGCTGTTTTATCTTTCACAAGATCATTAAATCCTTGATAAATCTCAAGTTCTGCAAGCGCATCTAAAGCGGCAGTAGGTTCATCCAAAATCACAGCGTTACCATCTTTGTATAATGCTCGTGCAATAGCTAATTTTTGATTTTCACCTCCGCTGAAGATCGCTCCTTTTTCATCAATTATTCTTAGCATCATATTATCTAACTGTTTATCTAAACTTTCAACTTTTTCTTTTAAACCTACTCTATCTAGCACATCCCATATTTTCTTTTCATCTTCTTCTAGTCCTAGTGTTATATTCTCTCTAATTGTATAACTTAATATATTAATTTCTTGAAATACAACGGAAAACATTTTATAATACTCAAA
>JBAYTC010000114.1:0-2904 GCA_041675825.1 Bacilli bacterium
ATACCATCACTTACTGTAGCAATACTCTCATCACCACTACTCCACTTAAATGTATTGTATACCTCTTCATTACTATTTGCAACTAGTTCTATAGTTTCATCAACAAATACCGTTTGTAAACCTTCAATTGTTATCTTAGGATCAACTTCTTCTACTGTTACCATAAAGACTTTAATTGCTTTGTAATTACCAACACTAGCCTGAATTTCAACTCTACCAACAGAAATAGCAGTAACTAATCCATCATTCACAATTGCAATATCCTCATCACTGCTTACCCATGATAAATCATTTTCAGTAAAACCCTCTTCATTATTCGTTAATTTGTTAATATTAGTTTCTAGTTTAACTACTTGCCCAACATATATAACATCGTGAGCATAACTTATTTTTAAAATAGTTACATGATTACTCTCACTACAGCCAACTAAAAACAATAATAAAATTAATATTAATATTTTCTTCATAAATCCACCTAATAAGTTACTTGTAAGGTAATGTCTTCACCATTACGATGAACTTTTATTTCAACAACTTCACCACTACCAATAACAAACTTTCCAATTTCAGCTCTTAAAATATACGAATAACGCATTAAAACGTTATTAAACTCTAAAAGTATATCATCCTTTTGCATTCCAGCTGCATGGCCTAATCCACCAGCAGTTACTTCGGTTACATAAAATCCATAAGTAATATTACTTGTTACTTTACTAACATCAACCTCAGGAACATATGTATCATAATAACTTCTACTCTCATTTATTGACTTAATATCAATAACTGATATTCCTAAAACAGGACGATCAGGAGTTATTCCTGCTTCTAAGAATTCAAGTAAATCAATCACGATATTAATCGGAATTGCAAAGCCCATATCTTCCACGGTAATAGATGAAATTTTTAGAGTGTTTACACCAATAACTTCACCTTTTAAATTTAATAATGGTCCCCCACTATTTCCCTGATTAATTGATGCATCATGTTGAATATAGTTGCTGTCCCAGTCACTTATATTATCACCATCAGTATCATCTGACAAATATCTAGTTGGAAAACTAACAATTCCTAGATTAGTCGAATTTAAGTAATTATTTGGGTTACCAATTGCCATAACAAATTCACCAGTCTTAACATCATCACTATTTCCAAACTTAACAGTTGGAAAATAAAACTCAGATGTGAATTTTAAAACAGCAACATCAACTTTACTGTCATATGCTAAAAGCTCAAGTTCGATTTCTTCATTATATACTGGACTTTCAACGGTTAACAAATCAGCATCTATAACCACATGACGATTAGTAATAATATGATATTCATAAAGATTATCACCAATCAGATTTCTTTTATAAATAAATCCTGTTCCATATGAATCAGCCTCGTTATTGATATAATTATTAACAATAACAGTAGATGAAATTGCTGGTTCAATTATACCTTGAAAATAATTTGTTGTTGTATCCAGTTTAATTAATTCATTTTTTATTTCTTGAAGAAAATCATCTTCGTCACTAGTATATGTATCAGTAACCAATACTACAAATGATTTACTTACACTTTCATCTAATTTTGAAATAACATTAACTGTAGCAAGTCCAGTTGAAATGCCTTTAATAGTATTGTCATTAATTTCAAGAATGCTAGGGTCATTTGTAGTAATAATATATTCTTGACTAAGCACACTAGGAATTATACTAACTTCTATTTCTTTTTCTTCACCTAATTTTAAATTATTAAAGGCATTAACAGTTATATCTTTTACTTCACTTTTAATGATAAATTCAAAAGTTCGAAATTCATTTTTTAAAGTAACATAACCTACACCAATAGCTGTTGCCTTTTTTTCTTCAACAATCATTATTTCATCATTACTACTTATATAATCATCACTATTTAAATTATATGTATCTCCAATATTTAAATAAATAATATTGGGTTTTACCATATCAAGTTCAGTTATGTTACATCCAGAAAGAATAAATAAGAATAATACAATAATTAGTATTTTTTTCATAATACCTCCTAAAAAGTAACATTCAATGTAATGTAATTACCATCCCTATATATTACTATTTCAACAATCTCACCACTACCAACAAAAACTTTATTTATTTCTGTTTTTAGTTCATGATTATATTGTAATTCTCTACCATGAAAACTGATAATAATATCATCTTCTAAAATTCCTGAGCGCGATGCTAAAGAATTGTTATCAACGCTATCTACAAAAAAGCCTTTTTTTATATCTAATGGTATACCAAGTTGGGTTTTCTCTTCATCTGTTGCATAAAACAAATTGTTAACAGTAACTCCTAATAGGGTTCTTTTTGGTTTAGCACCGGTTTCTAGAACTTCAACAATTTTTACTGCTAGATTTGATGGAATTGAAAAGCCCATATTGTCAATATCATCAGACACCAATTTCATAGTATTAATACCAATCACTTCACCTTTAACATTAATTAAAGGACCTCCACTATTACCTGGATTTATAGCAACATCATGTTGAATATATTCATCATACCAATCTAATACTCCATCATCATCAGTGTCATCACCTAAATATCTTTTCGGATGGGAAATAATTCCAAAAGTTGATGATCCATAATATTCATATCCCGATGGACTTCCTAGTGCAATTGCAAAATTACCCTTTTTCAAGCTATCACTATCAGCAAATTCAACAGGTGCCACAAATGTTGTATGTGTAAAGGTAATAACTGCTAAATCGACTTTATCATCATATTGAATTAAATCTGCATTTACTTCACGATCCTCTAAACCAAAGTAAACTTTTAAAATTGGAACATAACCTTCCCCTTCAACAACGTGACGGTTAGTAATCATATGATATTTAAAATGTTTAATATCATCACGTTCCAAATTACCTTCATAATCAAT
>JBAYTC010000115.1:0-2869 GCA_041675825.1 Bacilli bacterium
ATAACAATTGCATCTTCCTTAATCATATCTGCAGTAATAAACTTAGGTTTACCAACACAACTTATCACGATATCCATTGTCTTAGCTATTTCTTTTAAATTTTTAGTCTTTGAATGGGCAATTGTAACAGTTGCATTCTTTTGTAATAATAACATAGCAAGTGGCTTACTAACTAAATTACTTCTTCCAATAACTAATGCATTTTTACTGGTAATATCCATCTTATATTCTTCAAAAATTTTCATAACCCCTAATGGAGTAGCAGGAACAATTGTTTTTTGATTATTAAATAACTTACCTTGGTTTATATATGTTAAACCATCTACATCCTTTAACGGGTCAATCTCATTAATAATTATTTGTTCTTCTAAGTGCTTAGGAAGCGGTAATTGAACTAATATTCCATGAATACTTGGATCGTTATTAGCTTCATGAATTTTATTAATCAATTCCTTTTGCGTAATGTTTTTATCCAAATACCATGTTACTGGTTTAATACCAACTGATTTAGATGCCTTTTCTTTGCTACTTACATAGATTTGACTAGCTGGATCGTCACCGACTAAAATAACTAACAATTTAATTTTTTCATCAATCTTACTAACAACTTCTTTTATTCTCTCTCTTACAATTTTACTTGTTTCTTTTCCATCTAATATCATAATACACCTCACATTAATCCATATATATTAAAATTATCATCCATATCAATTTTAATTGCAAGTGGCTCTTTACCCAATCCTGGCATAGTCATTATATCTCCGGTTAGACAAATAACAAAATTACTACCTGTAGCAAGTCTAACTTCTTTGATATTTATATTAAAATCATCAGGTCTACCTACTATCTTAGGATTATCTGTAAGTGAAGCCGGAGTTTTTGCCATAACAATAAAATAATTGCGATATTTAGTTTTATCATAATCTTCTAGCATCTTCCTAGCTTCTTCATCAAAAGTAACGCCTTTTGCTCCATAACAAGTTGTTGCAATCTTGTTGATTTTCGAAAATAAAGATTCCCCCAAATCATATAAAGGTTTATAATTATTAGTATCTGCTAGTTGTATAACTTTTCTGGCTAAATCAATACCGCCACTAGAACCTTTAGCGAAGACTTCACTTAAGCTTATTTCAACTTGGTTATCTTTCGCCCAATTTAAAAGTAGTTCTACTTCTTTTGGTGTATCACTTTCAAATTTATTAATTGCAACTACTAAATTGATGCCAAAAATTTTAATAGTTTCAATATGTTTCTCTAAGTTTTTTATACCTAATTTCAAAGCATCCAAATTTTCATTTTTAAGTTCTTTTAAGTTCATATTCCCATGATATTTAAGAGCTCTAATGGTTGCAACTAAAACTACCAAATTAGGTTTTAATCCACCAACTTGACATTTAATATCTAAAAACTTTTCAGCACCTAAGTCTGCACCAAATCCTGCTTCTGTGACAACATAATCACCTAATTTTAGAGCCATTTTAGTTGCTAAAACAGAATTACATCCATGAGCAATGTTTGCAAAAGGGCCGCCATGAACAAACATTAAGTTATTTTCTAATGTTTGAACTATGTTTGGACGTATTGTTTCTTTTAATAATACCAATAGTGATCCTGTGATTTGTAAATCTTTTATTGTAACTGGTAAATCATCATATGTATAAGCAACAACAGTCTCATTAAGTCTTTCTCTTAAATCAGAAATAGAATTAGATAAACAAATCATTGCCATTATTTCACTTGCAACACTTATATTAAAATAGTCAAATCTTTCAACTTCTTTTTTACTACTTAATCCAACCTTTACTTTCCTCAATGAACGATCGTTTAAATCCATACATCTTTTCCATGTAATTCTTTCTGGATTAATATTAAGACTATTTCCTTGATATAAGTGATTATCAATTATTGCACTTACTAAATTATTTGCTGTAGTAATTGCATGAATATCTCCTGTAAAATGTAAGTTTAGTTCCGCCATTGGATTTACTTGAGCAAATCCACCTCCTGCAGCTCCGCCCTTAACACCAAAAACTGGGCCTAAAGAAGGTTCTCTAATTGCCCCAATACATTTATAATTCAGTTTATTAATTGCATCAACCAATCCAATTGTAGTGGTGGATTTTCCTTCACCTGCTGGTGTTGGATTTATTGCAGAAACTAAAATTAGTTTCCCATCATTTATGTTTTCTAATCTTTTAAGTAACCCTAAATCAATTTTACCAATAAAGTCTCCATAATTGTAAATTTCTTCATCCAAGATTTCGTATTTTTTTACCACATCTTTAATTTTCTTCATTTCACTATTCTTGATTATTTCGATATCTGATAACATAAAAGCCCCCTTATTAAACTTATTATACAATAAAAGTGTAAAAATTACTATGATTATTTAACAATTTATAGTATAATATATAAAAATGCTCTCATAGGTCAAAGGTAGACCGCAGCAATGGTAATGCTGAAATCAAAGTTCAATTCTTTGTGGGAGCACCATTATAATTAAAAACACTTCTCTTCGAAGTGTTTTTTTTATTTAATACCAATTTTTGTTAAAACAAAGTCATCGCTATATCCAATTAAATATTTGTAGTTCTCATCAATCATTGAGCTTAGTATTGACTTAGCTATATATGTTTCAATATTTCTTTGAATGAAACGTTTAATTGGTCTTGCACCATATTCATATGAATAAGCATTATCAATGATATATTTTTTAATATCTTCTTTAAACTCAATTTCATAGCCTTCTTTTAATAAACGATTCTTTAGAGTATTTAATAATTTTCCAACAATCTTAAACTGTGTTTCCATTGATAAAGGTTTAAATATTACAGTTTCATCAATTCTATTTAAAAACTCCGGTTTAAAA
>JBAYTC010000116.1:0-2841 GCA_041675825.1 Bacilli bacterium
TCCGTTTTAAATAACTTTTAATCAAGATGTTCTCATATATATACTGCATTGAGTGCACCATATTGCTCGAAAATGGGGTGTTGTGTGTACTCAAGTAACATCAAAATGACCATTTTATGTTTATACACACAAGCACTAGAAAAAGTATAGAAACATATTTCATCATAAATCAAGTTCAAATCTCATCAACCGCACTGGTACAGTTTATAGAATTTAGATATTTCATAATACGAAACCCCGTCAATGGTACTTACAACTTATTTATCCTTATAATACTATTCAAACCCGCTTAAATCAACAATGTTCTTTAGATTTGATTCGGTGTTTGTTTATATCTGGAATAATAGTTTGGACTCCATATAACTCGTTCATGTGCTTGTGATCAAAAGGTATTGCATCAATCTCAATTACTTGTTTCAGGTAATCTTCATCGTTTTCGAAAATACCTGAAGGTTGCTCATAATTTGCTAAGTCTTGCTTCCACTGTTTGATTGTTTGTTGATCTATTGTTACATCTCCTTTATATTTACCTGTTACAGCAAATATTGAAATGCATGTCTAGCTTCATGAAAACAGGTCACCTGAATTTCTAAATAATTTGCTGATTCAATCCACGCCTCATCAGATGCTATGATCCATGTATCTTTCAGAAAAATAGAATTTATTTCTCTTTTTGTTAAATCTAAGTCATTAAAAAAACTGCACATCAGAAGTCTTTATGTTAAGTATCCGTGCAGCAATAGCAACACCCTTAATCGCAACTTCAAAATTATCTGTGATAACCCTGAAAAATCATATAATTATTAATTAAGTATATCCCATTTCATTTATTAAGAAAATAGAAAAAAAGCTATAGCAGATTCAACCACCATGGCTCTTTGAACATAAATTGTATTCTATTCTTGTTTTGTATTAATAAAAGTAAGTTTTTCAGCGCAAATTCTTAAGAAATTATTATCAGCCCTCAGTGAGGCTTTAACTCCGATTGTTAGACTTTCACTAATGTATTCAATAATATTTTTCATCAACTCATCACTTAAGCTGACTGAAATAAAATCCGATTTTGTTACATCTGTTCTTTTAATTTCGCACTTAACATACTTCTAGGTTTAATACGATTATAATACTCTGTTTTTTACTTCTCGTAATGAAGAAAACCAAGTTGTGATGTGATATCCATAATCCACAATGTTGTCATTATTGTCAGTAATTGTTCTTATATGATATACATTATAAAAGAAACCGACAAATTTTTCGCATCCTCCATCTTCATAAGAAGCAACGTGGATTGCAAAAATTGGTTTAACATCATTCTTAGTTCTCAATGAATCTGTAACAAACATCGTCCCCCATATTATTAATACTATAATTATAATCAAACTGATTTTTCTTAATCTCTTTCCCATAATATATCCTCCGATATTACCTCTTTAGTAAGCATATTTATTGGTTTAATGTCCAAAGTCTTATATCCTTAACTGATTTTCTCGTTATGAATAATACGACTTGAATCTTCAGAATCAGGGTAAATTGTAATGATTGTTTCTTTTGTATTGCCCTTTATGAAGGCTGGATCGACTGTTGAACTTGTTGTCTTATCCTTTTTTGACACTTCAAAATTTAACCCCAGTGAACTTACAACATCACTTATTGGTTTAAAATATTCACTTATATCAAAAGTGTCATCTGCGACTAGTAGTGAAAAATCTAAATCCTCACTAAACCGATTCATTCCATAAAAAAGTCTTAAAGCAGTACCACCATAAAAAGCAGCATGTGAAAAAAAGTCAGTTTTTGAAAGCCCTGCCAAAACCACTTCTTGCAAAACTTCTTTGACTGCATTCTTTTTATCTTCCAGTGTGATTGGATTATACTTATTAATCATTTGTTGAATAATCGTCATTTGATATACTCACTTTCAATATATTTTTTTAAATACTTAATATTGTTGGATATATACTTAGTAGATAAAAACAGAATATCGTGAAAATTTAACTGATCAAACACATCCCTGCTTATTCGAAGATCTTCAAATAGCATCCTCTTCAATTCTTTAATACTTAATACCGGTTGTTTTATATATAATAAATCACATAATGCTTTTTCAGGACTAGCTACGAAGTATGCATAACTATCTACTTCATAAACCTTAACCATATAGGGAAAAGCTTCTTTTGGTACATCTCTATATGTGAATAAACCAAAATGATTTTGATAAGACTTATATTTCCTTTTGTTAAATGTAGCATTCGTATATACAACTACTCTTTCAGGAATAATATTATGAAAAGAAAGTGCATATTCAAAAGATAAATAGGATGGGCCATAAATATATGAAGCGAGTAAATAACCATCTGTATGACTATTGGTTTCATAAGTGCCTCTAACAAGTGGAAATAAGATACCTTTATCAATATCTCTTTTAATTTTCCCATTAACATCTACATAGTTTTTATACTTTTCTTTCAGATCTAATGTTGTAATAATCATATTATCTCCTCCACTTAATTTTATTATATACTATTATCTGGAGCAAATCAAATATTATCCTAAATAAATTTCGCCTAGATATCTAAATATGGCTTTTCAATTTTTTTAATGGAGAGATTTGCAACCTATTGGCGGAGAATATTGTAAATTAATTTTGTATATTTAACACCAAAAAAAAATATTTATCTCTATTTTTGAAGTTTAAATACTTCTCATTCTATTTAATAAAAATATTTGTTAAGTTCTTTTAAAAGAAAGCAATACTACATTCTCATCGTGCATTGTTTGCACCATATTGCTCGAAAATGAGGGGGGGTGTGTACTCAAGTAACATCAAAATGACCTTTTTAA
>JBAYTC010000117.1:0-2735 GCA_041675825.1 Bacilli bacterium
ACCAATAGATAGAGATTATAATAGTTCTATTAATATTAGAGATTATTATTTTAAGTATATAAGTCAGGCAGTGGCTTAGAATAATTGAGTAGAGCAATCTACACTGCATGATTAAATAATCTCTCATCACATTTTTCTATAGTTTCTCTAAAAATTATCACACCTTACACTATTTATATTAAGATAGGAGAATTTATATATGATTACAAATTATAGGTCTATGGTTATAAGAGTCATTAGCCCCATTTTAAACTACTTTGGTTTTCATATCAATTCCGAAGGAATTATTCAAAAAAATGATAGTAATATTGGTATAACTTTAAGTGGAAAACACTTATATGTTCCAAAAGACGGTTATGATTGGTTTAATGTAAAAGATTCATCTGTATTAGTACCATTTAATCCATTTAGAATAAGAGAACATACACTCATCTTATCTAAATTTCTTTGTCAAAAATTAAGTGATCATTTTCGAGATGAAGAAGATGAATTACGATATAATTCTGAAGGGAATTTGCTTGATATTGTAACATTAGTAAAAAGAGGGCCAAAAAATGAGGACAATTTACCTGCAAATTTTACAGGAGTAATTTATGAAATCTGGTGTAGAAATGAAGATATATTAGGTAGGGGTATAGATCCAGAAGGAAATGATATTAAAGCGATTTTAATGGCCATGATGGATACTATATCTAGATATTCTAATTTAATAGAATCTAATCCAGATTTTAATAAAATCTTCAAATATATAGAAAAAGTTGAAAAACAGAAGAATGTGGAATTTGAAGATGCTAAATCCAAATATACATCTAATTTATCTCAAGTAGATTTTTCTATAGATTTAATGGATAATTTAGATATTGTTAATGATATAGATCATGAACAATTAATACTTTCTGAAGATGAATCAGAAGATGATGAATCTGAAGAAGGAGTTAATATATTGAAATCTAAAGATGATTTTTGGCAATATACTGAAAGTGTATATGATGATATCGAATTTGAATAATATAAATTAAAATAGGGATTAATTTCCCTATTTTTTTTTAATTTTTAATTAACTTTAACATATTAATGTAGAATTGATAAAAATATTAAATGAGGTATTTAAAATGAATAAACCGTATGTTTCATCTGTGTTTGAAAATGATAAACACGAATATGATAAAGAAACTGCTTCGACAACTGGTACTTCTGCTAAAAATTCAAAACAATTTCAAGAAAATGTAATGTCTTATATTAGTGCTGTTAAAGATGGTTCCTTTTTAGCAGGTGGTATTAAAAAATTAAATTTATCATTACAAGCATTATTAGAAAAAGGATTAGGTTTACTTGGATTAAGTAAATTAAAAGAATCTTTATTGAGTAAATTAGATAATACTCCTTTTTCTATAAAATCTGTCGGATTAAACGGATTAGTTAAATTATTAACAATTTCTGAAAAAATATTTGGAAATTTAGTTCAACAAATTGCTGGTGCATTATTAAGTAAAATTTTTATACCTGATCCAGTATATTTAGCTTCTTTAGTAGCATTTGATGTAGCTGGTGCTGATTTAGAAGTAAATAATAATTATATTAGAAAATTAATAATAAGAAGAGATATTACTGTAGCATTAAAATGGTGGAATAAAACTTGGGGTATCACATATACAGGATTACGTTCAGATCATTTTACTTCTGATGCTTTTTTATCGGCTAGATATGGTTGTTATAAGAATGTAGAGTATATTTTAAATGAATTTAAAAATTCATATCATATAATAATGGATTCTGTTTCATTAATTCCTGTTATAGATAAACCTTTAAATGAAATGACTGAACAAGAAATGATATCATATAGAAAAAGATTAGCTTTATTGCGATCTGCTGATGATGTTTATACTAATATGATAATTACTATTAAAGAATTAATTATTAGTAGTTATAGTAATTTTAAAGCAGATGATTTAAGAAGTTTACTAAAGAAAACGAATATTTCACCATCAATTTTTGGTTTTTCTGATCAAAAATATGGATCTAAATATGCTATAAATTTATCAGATGTTAATAAATGTGCTCCTTTTTATACTATGAAAAATAATAGTACTTTAAGTGATGTAGAAGAATTAACAAATATCAGATCTTCTAGATATAGACGTAAATATAATAAAAAACGTACCGGTAAAGCTTATTTAAGTCCTACTACATCAAAATCTCATGCTTTATTTAAATACATAAATCCAAGAAATAGAAATATTAAAAGATTATATTTAGTATTAGTATCTTCTGAATTTGAATCTCCTATGTATAATCCAATATTTGCAGAACGTTTACAATATAAAATAGCTAACGTTTTTCTTAAATCATTAGCCGCATCAGATTTAATACCTAATAGTATATTTAAAAGTCAACAAGAATTATGGTATTCTGCATATGATTATACTAAAAATGTTGAAGACTTTTTATTTGATCCATCTAAAGTATCAGATTTAAAATTTGCAGATACAGATGTCATTAAAATGCCTAAAGAAATAGAAGTTAAAACTTCTATTATTAATGATGCTATTGAATCTAAACAAGATTTGATAATAAGACAACAAAGAAATGAAAGACACAATCATATAATAAATACAATAGGTCCAGTATTAGTAAGAGATAAGTTGATGTATGATGTTAATACATATATGAATCAACCTTTTATTGAAGGTCCTATATATGATAAAGCTGGTAATAGGGTTATAAGAGATGAGTAT
>JBAYTC010000118.1:0-2710 GCA_041675825.1 Bacilli bacterium
AACTTTAGGCATAAAAAAGAACCCCCTTTTCAATTTCTCTTTGAAATGGAGGTCCACTTTGCAGTTAAAACATTTGAGGCGTGGCAAAAGTAACGGAAGTGAATTTCCATTTCAATTGCAGCCAGTTCCTCGCAATAGATTTAACTGCTTTATTAAATTTATGTGCTTTATTGCGACAACTTGATCAGTGTTGTAAAGCACTAATTAAGATAGCTTTTTCTTAATTCAAAAGTAGTGTACCATTTAACGATTATCAAATAAAGGCAAGGGTTGTCCGCTTAAAATAGCCATTTTTATATTATAAAACCTCAAAAAATGCAAAAAAAAAAGAGGAATAAATCCTCCTAATTAATTTCATTAAAATATATGTGTTAATTTCCGGACAGGTGTTGTCCGAATTTTCTTTATTTATTTTCTGTTAAGGGTTCAAAACCTGTAATTCTTAAAAAATTATTAACATCTCTAACACTGGCACCGCGCATATTTATTAAAACATTTAATAGTGCCGTATCCTCTGGATGGCCTTCTCTAAAAGTAATGCCTGCTTGTCTTACTGCATAATCATAGATTCTCGGTGAAACATTTAAAGCTCTTAATATAGCAACTACTATTCTTTTAGTAGGTACAATATTATCACCCTTAATATATCTTCTTATTGTTCTTTCACTCACTCCAGAATCATCTTCTAATTCTGTAATAGTTATATCAAGATATTTCATTAAATATTCAATTATTTGTCCTATATTCATGCCTGATATTGCTTTCAAAACTTCTGCAGTATTTTCTGTGTGTTTTCTATATCTTTGATTAAAGATAGTTGCATCTGCTTTTGATTTTGGCGTTTTTGATATTTCTAAATCAAACTCTATCTCTTTGCTTACATCTCTACTTAAGTAACTAATCAATCCTAAATTTGAGTCGCCTGAAAAACCATTAATAGTTTTATATTTAAATTTTACACAACACTCATCCATATTGTTGAGTGCATAATCAGATAATCTTAAATCTCCAGAATTATCTTTTTCTATAAAATCTGGATGATTAAGACATAGATGATTTTCAACAAAAACATATGCGTTTTGAAAAATCTCAGCGAATACTCTTTTATCAGAAATAACCTTTTTATAAACATCTTTATAACTAATAGTAAATGTTTCATCACTTGCTAAAGTTCCAGACTTAAAAGTATATGGTCTAACATAGTGTCCATCAATCCAGTTATAAGCACCAACAGCTCGTTCAAATCCTAAATCAATAAGTCTTTTTCTTGCAGCATAGATGGTAACTCCATATATTGATGCTAATTCATCTATGACTAAGTTAACACTATTGGAACCAATTTTACTAAACTGATGATAGTGATCAAACAAACTTCTAGCGTGTTTCTCAAATGATTCTCTTGGCATTAGAATATATGGAGCGAGTCCATTTGCTTGAATTTCCATCCATTCCGCACTTGTATTCGATTTGGTGTTTTTCATTGTTCCATCTATTTGGCATTCAATATAATATAGGTCTTTACTAAATATCTGAGCAAATAAGAAAGTCTTTCTATGATAATAAGCGTGTACACACTCATGGGCAATAGTCATGTTTCTTGATCCAAGTGAACGAAGGTAAGCAGCTTTACTATCGACAAGTATTGTATTCTTGCTAATCTTTACTTTTTCATATTCTTCTTTGTCTTCATTATATAGCTCCACAATTGCGTCACTAAAAAATATTTGTCCGAATATTGTTTTATCTTTTGAAATAGACCTAGTTATTATATTTAATCCCATATTTTTAGCAAGTATATCTACATCTATTGCTATAGGTTGGATTCTTGATTCGGGATAATGACTATAATAATATTTTTCTAATATCTCATTAGCATATTCATCATATTCACCTTTTTTAATTAAAGGTACAAGATCACCAGAAAGTGGTTTTTTTGGTCTTGTTTTATAATAATCTTCAACACCAATAATTCTAAAATCATTGAGTTTCTTTTCTAAAGAACCAGTACAATAAACATTAACCCAAACCACCGAGGTATATGAGTCCCTATCATAATGTTTCCCTGCAACGCCTACTACTTCGGCATTTACTTCAACTGCAAGATCAAAATCAATTCTAGTTCCTTCTTTACTATCAATCCAAACATTTATAAAATCTAATTCAATATCTTCAATACTAGCAATATAATTTAAATTACTTCCCTTTGCTTTATTCAATAATAGTTCTTTATTTTGAGTGCACCATGAAAATATAGATCCGTGAATTTTGTCATAAAATCTATCTGTTCCAAGATATTCTAAAAAAGTGTTTTTTTTGTCTTCCAATATGAGTTGCTCCTTAAATACTATTTTAAAATCATTATATCTGTTAGTTTTTTTCCATTATGTGTAAAATAAGCAGGGCCTTGATAAGCTCCACTTGCATTAACATTATTTCTTCTTGAATATAATTCTCTTACAAGAGTAGACAAATACCATATCTCATTTTCAAAAAATACAGTTCTTTCTCCTTGAACCACTGCTTTTATATTAGGATCATCTAAAAACAGAATAACATCTCCGTCTTTTATTCCTCTTGAATAAAAATCAAATCTTTGACTTGCTTTTCTCTTAGCCCCTTTGGTAGCATCATCAGAAATTTCAACGTTGTCTCCTTTTAATTCTAATAAAGCTTCATCACCTAAAAGCTCCTTAATGCTAACTAGAATATC
>JBAYTC010000119.1:0-2697 GCA_041675825.1 Bacilli bacterium
ACGTTAAAAATATGATTACTGGTGCTGCACAAATGGATGGTGGTATCCTTGTTATCGCTGCAACAGATGGTCCTATGGCTCAAACTCGTGAGCACATCTTATTATCACGTCAAGTAGGAGTACCTCGTTTAGTTGTATTCTTAAACAAATGTGATATGGTAGATGATGAAGAATTATTAGAATTAGTTGAAATGGAAGTTCGTGATTTATTAACTCATGAAGGATTCCCTGGAGATGAAATTCCAATTATTAGAGGATCTGCATTAAAAGCTATGGAAGGCGATGCAGCTTATGAAGAAAAAATCGTTGAATTAATGAAGGCAGTAGATGAATATATTCCTACTCCAGTTCGTGATACAGACAAACCATTCTTAATGCCAGTAGAAGATGTATTCACAATCACAGGTCGTGGTACAGTTGCTACAGGACGTGTTGAACGTGGTGTTATCAAAGTTGGTGATCCAGTTGAAATCGTTGGTATTAAAGATACTATGGGTACTGTAGTTACTGGTGTTGAAATGTTCAGAAAATTATTGGACAAAGCTGAAGCTGGTGACAATGTTGGTACATTATTACGTGGTGTTACACGTGAGACTGTTCAACGTGGTCAAGTACTTGCTAAACCAAAATCAGTTACTCCACATACTGAATTCCAAGCACAAGTGTACGTTTTAAGTAAAGAAGAAGGTGGACGTCATACTCCATTCTTCACTAACTATCGTCCACAATTCTATTTCCGTACAACAGATGTAACTGGTGTTATTGAATTACCAGCTGGTACTGAAATGGTTATGCCTGGTGATAATGCTGAATTATCAGTTAAATTAATTCACCCAATCGCAATTGAACAAGGAACTAAGTTCTCAATTCGTGAAGGTGGACGTACTGTTGGTGCAGGTAACGTTATTGCTATTACAAAATAAAACCAATTAGAATCTATTCTTAAGAATAGATTCTTTTTTTTATTTTTATTTTAAGTTTTACAATGTATAATTTTATTAAATATACATATTATATATTTATGAGCTAATTTTATTTATTAGATAAATTTTTTCATTTTTAAAAAATGTGTGTAAAATAAGTTTACGTTTTTTTACTTTAATTTCGCAAAACTAAACAAAGAAAATGTGAAAAGTCAGTTTAAAATGCTTAAAATATGGTATAATATATTTATATTATACTAATAATTATTTATGACAGGAAGTGATTTAATGATAATTGATACTCATGTTCATTTAAACGATAAGAGATTTATTGATAATTTGGATAGTATCATAAATGAAGCAATTAATCATAATGTAAAAAAGATGATTGTTATCGGTTATGATCAATCATCGAGTTTAAAAGCGATTGAAATAGCAAATAAATACGACTTTGTTTTTGCAGCAATTGGTGTACATCCGAGTGATGTTAAGGATTTAAAAGATGATAATTTAGATTGGTTAATTGAAGGATTAAAAAATGATAAAGTAGTTGCAATTGGTGAGGTTGGGCTTGATTATTACTGGGATAAGAGTTATAAAGAAAAGCAGATTCACTTTTTTAAAAAGCAATTAGAAATTGCAAGAAAGTATAATTATCCATTGGTAATTCATTCTCGTGATGCAATTCAAGAAACATTTGATATTCTAAAAGAAAGTAAAACCAAGGGGGTAATGCACTGTTACTCAGGTAGTTTAGAGATGGCATTAGAATTTATTAAAATTGATTATCTACTCGGAATTGGCGGAGTTGTTACTTTTAAAAATGCTGGATTAAGAGGTGTTGTTGAAAAGGTAGAATCAAAATATTTATTAACTGAAACTGATAGCCCTTATTTAGCACCGGTACCACATCGTGGAAAGACTAATTATCCAAAATATACTGCATTAGTTCTTGATGAGATTGCAAAATTAAAAAATGTTGATAAAGATGAACTTGAAAAAATATTAGAAGAAAATACTTATAGATTGTTTGAGAGGTTGAAATGAAGAAAATAATTGGAATATTGTTATTATTAGTTGTAGGAGTTACTTTGAGTGGTTGTACAAATCTAATTACTAATGAGATTTACAACAAGGTATATGATGTTGATTCAATTAGTATTACAGATTTTGAAGAATTAATAGAAGCTGCTATTGAAAAAGTAGATCAATCAGTTTTAGGGGTTTCAAATTATAAGCAAACAATTTTTGGCCTTGAAGGTAAGAGTGTTGGTAGCGGGTTTGTTTATCGCACAGAGATTGTTTTAGATAGCGGTGAAGTTATTGATTATGAAGGTAATTTGGAACGTGATGATATTAAACATTTTAAATATCATATGATTACTAACCGTCACGTTGTTGAAGGTGAAGGTTATGTTCCGATTTTAAAAGTTTACTTTGGTTTAGAGGATCGTGAAGTAAATGCAGATTTAATTCAATATGACGATAAAGTCGATTTAGCAGTTATTACCTTTACACATACAACATTTGTTGCACCTGTTGAATTTGCTGATAGTGATAGCTTGAAAAAGGGTAATTTTGCAATTGCTTTAGGAAGTCCATCTGGATATGAATATTATGGCTCTTCAACTTTTGGAATTGTTTCCCATCCAAAAAGATATTTAGGTGATGACACTGATGATGATGGAGTCTTAGATTGGTATGATGAATATATTCAACATGATGTTGCTATAAATCCAGGTAATAGTGGAGGTCCTTTAATTAATGTTAAAGG
>JBAYTC010000120.1:0-2689 GCA_041675825.1 Bacilli bacterium
AATCCTGTTTATCTAAATGGCAATTTGTGCACCCACACATCAACAACATTCATGAGTATTAACTATACACAACATGGTCATTTATGTAATACATGTAGAACATTTGTCAGTAAATCAAATCATAATCATAATGTAGAACATATACCACTGGGAACTGCACCGTCTGGTATAGCAATGCATGCTTCATATTGTGTATGTGGTCACTCTGTAACGGTTCCGTGTGTAGGTACGTTGCACATTCCTGGACAACCAACTACATGCATGTATTGTGGACAGGAGTTCTCTAACCCACTATTCATGCTTATGCTACCTAATGGAGAAACCTTTGTTTCAAATGCACCATTTACATATGATATGTTTGAACAACTAGTAGAACATCTTGAGTTATCCTACAACTATGCAGATTTTGTAGTTTCTACCAGATCAAACATTGTTTATGATGAATATGATATAAACTTAGTCAGTATACTACCTAATAGAAAAGAAATATCATATGAATGCTGTGAGTAGTAGCTATGATTTTAGTAAACACGGCAACAAACAAAACTAGATTTATCAGTCGAAATTTTGGTCACCATTTTCCACTATTTACTCATAAACGACCCTATGACGTATTTTCATAGCAGTTGTAGACTTTATACTATTTTCCATTATTTACCCATCATTACTCGAATTTACTGGACTTTTCCTGATTTGGAAAATCCACAGTAGTTTTAGTATTTTCGCTTATAAAGTGCCATTTCAATGAAGGTGAGAAGAGACTCCAAAAACATATTGAATTAGTAATAAAACTAACAAAAATCAGCTAAAAACAGCTGATTTTTTGTATATATAGGATTAAAAAATGATGGTTCAAATCCGACCAGTAGTAGATATCATTAAGTAAGATGGGATTTGTAACACGGGTTTGAACTAATGATAATAAAGATGTGACACGAGTACGAACCTATTTCATATGATAAAATTAAAAATCCAAAATGTTGAAACGAAAACGAACAAATGTTTGAAATGAATTACACCAAAAAGCTGAAGTAAAATCGTCCAAAATGTTGAAATAGACTATTATTTTTGTTAATATATAATTGGGTGATAAAAATGAATGATAAATATTTACCAAGACTTATCGATAAACAATTAGCAGAAATATTAAACTCGATGGGCGCTGTTTATATTAGAGGTCCAAAATGGTGTGGAAAATCTACAACAAGTTTACAAACGGCAAAAACTGTAATTAATTTTCAAGATGCCGATAGAGGCCAAAGCTTTGTTGATTTAGTTGATACTAATATTATGGGGCTTTTAAATCAAGAAACGCCGATATTATTTGATGAATGGCAGATTGTTCCTAAAATATGGAATGCTGTTAGAACTGAAGTAGATAAACGAAATAAAGTTGGGCAGTTCACTTTAACAGGATCAACTGTTTTTGAGTTTGATAAAACAATGCATAGTTGCGCGGGTAGAATTGCAAGAATTGATATGAAACCAATGAGTTTGTTTGAGTCTGGTGATTCAAATGGAAAAATATCTTTAAATGAAGTGGTTAAAGGAAACTGGAACTATGATGGTGTAATGTCAGAACTAACAAAGACAAGACTTTCGGAAGTTTTGTGTAGAGGTGGCTGGCCATCTGCTATAACAAATAAATACATTAATCCGCAAGTAATTGCAAAACAATATGTTAAGGCAACAGTGGAAACTGATGTATCAGAAATAGATAATGTTAGAAGAAATCCACTTTTAGCAAGATATATTTTGGAATCTTATTCTAGAAATATTTCCACACTTAGCACAAATAAAACAATTCATGAAGATGTCATGCGTAAAATAGATGTCAGTGATAGAACGATTATTAATTACTTAGAAGTATTTGAAAAACTATATATCATTGATGAAATTCCAGCATGGAATCCAAATATACGAAGTAAAACATCTATAAGAACCTCTCCTAAAAAGAATTTGATTGATCCTTCAATTGCAGCAGCAGTACTTAATGTCTCGCCAAAAGAGTTAGAACTAGATTCAAACACTTTTGGTCTGTTCTTTGAAAGTTTGGTAACTAGAGATATATCAGTGTATACGGAATCAGAAAATGCTTCAATGTCTTATTACAGAGATAGAAATGGGTTGGAATGCGATTTGGTTGTTCATTATCCTAATGGTGAATTTGCATTAATTGAAATAAAATTAGGAGAAAAGGGCATTGAAGAAGGCGCAGGACATTTACTTGAAATTCAAAATCTACTCACTAAACATAAATTGCGTGCACCCAAAGCACTTATTATTGTTACCGGAACACAAGTAGCAATGAAACGCAAAGATGGTGTCTATGTAGTACCTATCGGATGTTTAAAGCCTTGATTGATCGAATCTGTTTTTAACTTCGAATAAAATTATGAAAGTTTTGTTGTTAAAAGTGGTAAAACATTGTGCAAGTAGACCCTTTGGGGTCATCACGAGTATATTTTGGATTATTAAACCAATTTTTTATATCACTAAAAAAATACGCAGAACAACTAATGGAAGCAATATAATTAGCAATTTAATTTGAAATCGATGTTAATGGTATTCCAGTGTTAGAAGATAAAGTAGAATTAAATGCTGATTACATTATCATTTCGTGTCATGGTGAAGATGGTAGAATAATCATGCCTAAACTTTATGAAAGTGTTTATTTACAAGATGAACC
>JBAYTC010000121.1:0-2656 GCA_041675825.1 Bacilli bacterium
GATAAGTTAAAAGAAGCTTTATCAGGTGAGGTTAGTGATGTTGTATTATCAAAACGTTTAACTGATTCTCCAGTATGTTTAGTAAGTAGTGATGGGTTATCATTTGAAATGGAAAAAGTTATTGCTAATATGCCTAATGAAGAAAAACCTAAGGCTGATAAGATATTAGAAATTAATCCAAATCATGAAATATTTAAAGCTTTAGAAAAAATATATTTAGATAATCCATTAGAGATTAATAATTATGCTGATTTATTATATTCACAAGCTTTATTAATCGAAGGTTTTGAATTAAAAGATCCAGTTGCGTTTTCTAATAAAATGTGTGATTTAATAATTAAATTATCAAAATAATAATTTAGTAATATTAAGCTTGTATTTACTTCTTGTGTAAAAACAAGCTTTTTTTGATTTATAAAAATCGAGATAGTCTGATTTTCATTTTTCTATGGAGAATATACTATAGTTATGGTATAATTACATAAAAAGAGGTAATTATGAAAAAAAGAATGATAGATTTTTTTAAAGGAATATTTGTAGGTATTGGTAATATTGCCCCAGGATTAAGTGGGGGAGTTATTGCTGTTGTTTTAAATGTGTATGATAGATTAATAGAAGGAATTAAAGATATTTTTACTCATCCTATTAGAGTTATTAAAGATATTTGGTCGCTTTTAATTGGTGTATTCTTAGGTATTTTAATTGGATTCTTAGTAATAGTTAAATTAGTTGAAGCATTTCCAATTCCAACAATGATGTTGTTTATTGGTTTTATTATCGGACCAATTCCTACATTATATAATGAAGTTAAAGTAGAAAAGAGAAAAATTGCTGATTATCTTGTTTTCTTCATAATTATTGCTGTTATTATAGGGTTATCATTTATAAGGGGAGAAAGTGGATCATATACTGAGGTTCATCCAATATTTTTGTTTTTTGTTGGTGTTGTAGCCGCTTCTACAATGATTATTCCTGGAATAAGTGGAACTGCGATATTAATGATTTTAGGAGTCTTCACTTATTTAGTTGGAGAGATCAATATTCTAATAGATTATTTACTGGCTTTTGATATAAGTAGTATCTGGAGTACGGGAGTTGGACTTATTCCTTTTGGACTTGGGATTATTATCGGTGGAGTATTGCTAGCAAGATTAGTTTCTATGCTATTTAAGAAATATCAAACTACAATGAGATATGCAGTAATTGCTCTTCTTGTTAGTTGCCCTTTATCAATTGTTGCAACAATGATTGCTGATTATGGAGTTCAAATGAAAGAAAATTTAATAATTAGTCTAATTATTGGGGTTATCTTATTAGTGGTTGGTACAATAGTTTCATTATATATGGCTAAATTGGAGAGAAAAGATGCCTAAATGTAGTATTTTTAATAAATGTGGTGGATGTAGTTTTCCTCATGATAATTATGATGCAACAATTGAATATAAGAAGAATTTTGTTATTGATGCATTTAAAAAAGAGAAACTAGATATTAATTTTGATAAAATGATTACTACATCTAATCCATATGGATATCGTAATAAAATGCAATTAGCATTTGGTAATAATAAGGGTAAAACTAGTTTTGGTTTTTACGAGGAAAACTCCCATAAAGTAGTGGATTTAGATTATTGTTTAGTCCATACTAAACTTCAAAATGATATTGCTTTTTATATTAGGGAGATTGTTGGAAAACTAAGACTTAGACCTTATGATGAAGATAGAAAAGTTGGTTTATTAAGACATATATTAATTAAAGAATCATTCTCTAAAAAACAAGTAATGGTAGTTATAGTTACCTCTACTGATATTTTTCCTGGTAGAAATGATTTTGTGAAGTTACTTAGGGCTAAGTTTCCAGTAGTATCAACAGTGATTCATAACGTTAATCCTAGAAAAACTAGCATTATCTTAGGAGATAAGGAACGTATTCTCTTTGGTAAAGGGTATATTGAAGATGAGTTGTGTGGACTTAACTTTAAGATTGCATCAAAAACATTCTATCAAGTTAATCCAGAAATAACTAATAAAATGTATAATACTGTATTAGAATATGCAAGTTTAAGTAAAAATGATGTTGTATTAGATAGTTATTCGGGGGTTGGTACAATCGGTATGATATTATCAAAACAAGCAAAAGAAGTTATTAGTGTCGAATCTAATAGTCAATCAGTTAAAGCCGCTATTATAAATGCAAAAGATAACAACATTAAAAATGTTAAGTTTGTTTGTGAAGATGCTACTAGATTTATTGCCGATTTAGCAAAAGAGAATTATAAACTAGACGTACTGATAATGGATCCACCAAGAAGTGGTTCTACTGAAGAATTTTTAAATAATGTAAATAAGTTACTGCCGAGAAAAGTAGTATATGTTTCGTGTGATCCATTAACTTTGGTTAGAGACTTAAAGATTTTAGTGAAAAAGTATAAAATTGTAAAGACATCATTATTTGATATGTTCTGTTGGACTAAACATGTGGAGAGTTGCGTATTGCTTGAAAGAAGATAGGGATTAATGTGTATATAGATACTATTAAACAATATTAAAGACATTTATAATATGAAATTAAACAAGATCATCATTGAGATTTTACTCTTTGATGATCTTTTTTTGTTTTTTAAATGTTATTTTATCTAAATTTTTTTAAAAGACACAA
>JBAYTC010000122.1:0-2642 GCA_041675825.1 Bacilli bacterium
CATAAGTAGCAGTTAAAAAACTATCTTTTAAACTATCAAAACTTTTAAGTTTATATTCTACATCTAAATAATAAACATCACTATTAAACATCTCTTTATTTATTAAATCATCAAACATAACTAAATAACCATAATAATAAATTTCTTTAGATGTAAATGTCAAGACTAAATTGACCCCCAACATTGGTTTAAAATTGACCCCTTTAGTTACTTAACCATTCTTTGGTTTCTTTAATTCTATAGGAGTCACCTTTTATATTGATTACAGTAGCTTTATGGGCTAATCTATCAACCATTGCTGCTGTAAGGGTTGGATCTATAAATATTTCTTCCCACCTATTAAAGGCTAAATTGGTAGTAATAATTATTGATTTAGTTTCATTTCTCATTGAAAGTAAATTAAATAGTAATTCACTACCCTCTTTATCAAATCCAATATATCCAAGTTCATCTAATATCACGAGATCATATGTGATGAATCTTTTTTTATAATTAGTTAGCTGATTTAATGTCATTGATTCTTTTAACTCAGTTATAAGATTTGGAACTGTAATATATAAAACATTTTTCAACTTCATATTAGCTGCTATACCTAGTCCTATTGCTGTATGTGTTTTACCAACACCAGGATTACCAACTAAGATTACGTTTCTTCCTTCATCTAAAAAACTAAGTGAAGTTAGCTCTCTTATTTGATTGGCTACTTCAATTGGAAATGCGTCATATTTTAAATCATGTAAATATTTAAGATGTGGATATTTAGCCGTTCTAATTCGTCTGTTTACACCGTTAGATTCTCTTGTTTTTAATTCATTTGAAAGGATAATTTTTAAAAATTCTTCATAACTAGCCTGTTTATCCATTGCTTCGCTAATTGAGTGTTTATAACTTGATTTAACGTGTGATAACTTTAACTTGTGGGCCATTTTTTCGATTTCATTCATTGTACTTTTTCTCCTTGATTAAATAAATTTGCTATTTGATCTAATTGATTTAAACTAACATCTTCAATTGTTATTTCTTCATTTGTATAATCGGTTAGTTTATATCCGTTATTAAGTCTTACTAATAACTCGTTTAATTCATAAATATCATTTTCTGATATAAGTTTAATGAAATCTTTAACTTTTGTGTTAAAATATTTATGAAAGAGAGTTTGGATAACTTTTGGTGCTTGTTTTAATGCTAAAGAGTTTAACAGTGCACCTGGCTTTCTCATAAAAGTGGTAGTAAAGTGGAGTATATCGATAGTATATTCACCTTTACCCACTTTTTTATTATGAGAAGCTATTAGTTCATGTTTTTCGTTATAAACGTTTATATGCTCTAAATAAACATTAGAATAAACACTCATACCTACATAACTATCCGGAACTGAATAGTAATTAGAATCAATCATTATTAAAGATTCATGATTTACTTTAGATGTTTCTAGTCTACCTAATTCGTATTTAGCTATTGGTAATTTTATTAAATGAATTTTTTCATCTATTAGTTTTGTTTTATCTTGATTTAATATTTTCATTTCTTCACTAACATAAACTCTAAGTTCATCTAACGAATTAAATTCATAGTTAAATGTAAATAGTTCGGTTCTTGCAATTTTACCGCTATTTTCAACATGACCTTTTTCATTCCCACTTCTAGGGTTTGTTGTCATAATTTTAAATCCATAATAGTTTGATAGTTTAATTAACTCAGGATTATAAACTTTATCTCCACCATAAACGAATCTACTTACTACATTTCTCATGTTATCGAAAACGATTTGTTTTGGTATCCCGTTAATCTCTTCAAAGAAAGTAACTAAACTATCGATGAAGGACTCAAACTTTTGATTCTCATAATGTTTTACAAATATATAATTACTAAAGGGAAGAGTAATCGTTGCCTGATATATCTTTCTTACTTTACCATTTATAATAACTTTAATTTCATGAAAGTCATATTCAGCTCTATATCCTGGATCATAAGATTGTTTAATAAATGCTTCTTTGTTTTTATCTTTGTATTCTTTAAAAGCTAGTTGGATTGTTGTTATACCAACATCAAATCCTTCAGACCTTAGTTTCCTATGAAGAAGTGCTGCCGTTAGTTTTTGTTTGTTTAATCCTAGTTTTAAGTCTTTTGATTCATCTTGTTTTAAAAGCTCATAAAATCGTTGTCTTAATTCGCCTTTAAAAACTGATCTATTTGAAACACCTTTTCTTATTGGTGCACTTACCATTTTTTCCTGTAATTTAATTATTTCCTGTTGATCATATGTTAGCTCTATTTGTTTTTGAATATCTTCATATTCACGTACATAGGTTCTAACTGTATTTCTAGAAATGTTTAAATCTCTTTGTATTTGTTTGATTTTCATTCCCCGCCTATAAAGCGTTATAATCTCATTCTTCATGTAAATATCAATCATCACTTTCCACCTCATAAAATAGTATGAGGTTATTATACATTAGGGGGTCAATTATGTTCCAATGTTTTTCTTACTAAAGGGTCAATTATAGATTATCATATACAAAACCAAAGTTTTTGTAATTTATAATAAATCGCAATAAGTTGCGATATAATCTCACTTTTGTATTGCATTATCGTAGGATATGTGATATTATTTAGATGTAAAATTATAGAAAGGTAAAGCG
>JBAYTC010000123.1:0-2618 GCA_041675825.1 Bacilli bacterium
GTGTTGCTAGTGTTGGTTGCTCAGTTATGAGTTATTTCTTCTTTAACTGTGATATGCAACAAGCAGCTCATGGGCGTGCTTGTAGTGTTGCTACCGGTATTAAAAGAGTTCTACCTAATAAAAATGTATTTACTTATCAAGGTGATGGCGATTTAGCATCAATAGGTTTAAATGAAACTATTCATGCAGCCAATAGAGGTGAGAATATTACCGTAATATTTGTAAATAACGCTATTTATGGCATGACTGGTGGTCAAATGGCACCAACTACTCTTCTTGGGCAAGTAACAACTACATCAAAAAATGGTAGAAATAAGCTTCAACATGGAAGTCCAATTAAAATTTCTGAGATATTCTCGCAAATAGATAATGCAGCATATATTGAAAGAGTTAGTGTACATAATCCAATAGAAGTTAAAAAAGCTAAAAAAGCATTATTAAAAGCATTTACTTATCAACAAGAAGAAAAAGGTTTCACGATGATTGAGTTTTTGTCAACTTGTCCAGTTAACTGGGGGATGACTCCAGTTGAAGCATTAAACTGGGTTAAAACCGATATGATGAGGGTTTATCCACTTGGAGTTTTTAAGGATATAGGTGAAGAGAATGACTAAGAAAATATTGATTTCTGGTTTTGGCGGACAAGGTGTTATGATGATGGGACAAATGTTAGCATATCTAGGAAATGAAAAGGATTTAAATACTTTGTATTTTCCTTCCTATGGCCCAGAAACTAGAGGCGGTACGGCTAACTGCTCAGTAACTATTTCTAGTGAATATATCAACTCGCCAATATTTAAGAATATGGATATTTTAATAGCACTTAATCAACCTTCTTTAGACAAGTTCATCGATAGAGTTGACAATAATGGAATAATATTATATAATTCTAACTTGGTGAGTAAAGTAGACTTACCTAATAGTTATGGTATTCCGATCAATGAAGAGAGTTTAAAACTTGGCAACTCTAAGGTTTCTAATATGATAATGATGGGTGTTCTTCTTAAAAAGACAAATTTATTTTCTTTTGAAGAAGTTGCCGTTATCTTAAAGAAATTCTTAGGTGAAAGTAAAGCACATTTATATGATATAAATATTGAAGCTATTAAACTTGGAATGAATTATTAAGAGGTGGTTTATGCTTAAAAGTCTAGATGATTTAAAATTACATATAGGAAATGTTAGAAAAAAACGTCTTGTTGTATGTAATGCACATGATGATTATATTATTGATGCGATAACAAAAGCTAAAGAATTAGGATTTGTTGAAGCGGTATTAATCGGAAGAAAAGTAGAAATAATTGATTTATTAAATAAAAGAAATAAAAATGTAAATGATTATGTAATTGTTGATTCAAATGATGATGTAGAAAGTGCTTATTTATCTGTAGAGATGATTAGAGTTAATAAGGCTGATATATTAATGAAGGGTTTAATTGATACAAATGTTTTATTAAAAGCAGTTGTAAATAAAGAGACTGGAATTAGAGAAAAGAAACTATTGTCTCATGTTACTCTACTATCATACCCTAATTTAAATAGAGTATTATTTGCAACAGACTGTGCTATGGTAATAAACCCATCACTAGATGATAAACAAGAAATAATTGAAAATGCTCTTACAGTAACTAAGAGTTTAGGCTATAGTAAACCACTTGTTGGTATTGTTAGTGCCGTTGAAAAGGTTAATCCCAAAATGCAATCAACTGTTGATGCATCTTTATTAAAAGAAATATATAAAAATAGAAGTGATTTAGTGCTTGATGGACCTTTTGCAATTGATAATTTAGTATCTTTTGAGTCGGCTAAACATAAAAATATCACGTCTAATGTTGCAGGAGCTTGTGATATTTTAGTATTCCCGAATATTGAAAGTGGCAATGTCTTTTACAAAACATCAGTATTTCTAGCAAATGCAACTGCTGCTGGAATTATTATTGGTGCTAAATGTCCGATTGTTCTTACAAGTAGAGCTGATTCAAGTGAATCTAAACTTAATGCAATCATATTATCGGTGATATATAATGGATAGATATATTCTTGCAATTAACCCAGGTTCCACTTCCACAAAAATTGCGTTATATAATAATACTACATTATTAAATGTAAATAGTGTTAGGCATGACGTAAATGAACTTAGTAGATATAAAACAATGTTTGATCAAAAGGATTACAGATTAAATGTAATTATTGATTTTCTAGAGACAAATAATATAGATATAAATAATATTGATGTATTTGTTGGTCGTGGTGGACTCCTTAAACCTTTAAAACAAAGTGGTGTATATCTAATTAATGAAGAAATGCTTAAAGATTTAGAATCAGAAAAGTATGGTACTCATGCCTCTAACCTAGGAGCCTATCTTGCCTATAGTTTAGCAAGAATCAAAAATGTTGAAAGCTATATTGTTGATCCTGTAGTTGTTGATGAACTATCAGATATATCAAGAGTAACTGGGTTAAAAGAAATAGAAAAGAAAAGTATCTTTCATGCTCTTAACCAAAAGAAAGTTGCTAAAATGCATTCAGTATTAGTTGGTAAGAAATATGAAGATTTAAATTTAATTGTTGCCCATTTAGGTGGAGGGATTTCTATTGGCTTACATAAACAGGGTAGA
>JBAYTC010000124.1:0-2597 GCA_041675825.1 Bacilli bacterium
ATTAAAACTGTACCAGGTAATCATACTAGAATCAATCCTAATGGATCAGGTTATTATAATCAAAGAGAGATTGATGAAATTGTGAGTTTACTAAAAGATAAAAATATAAGTGATATTGGTGTTATTACTCCTTTTAGGCACCAAGCAAATCTTATTGAAAAACTATTTGAAGAAAGAGGTCTTGAAGCAGCTACTATTCATAAGTTTCAAGGCAGACAAAAAGATGAGATTATATTATCTTTTGTTGTAAATAGTTTAGGGTCAAAGGATAAAAAAAGTAAATTGCTCAATGATTTTATAACTAATGAAAAATTATTAAATGTTGCTATATCAAGAGCAAAAAGCAAAGTGACTGTTATAGTATCTGATCAAATATATAATTCAAGCAATAACATTATTAATGATTTTATTAAGTATGCAGAAAATATATATTCAAATAGTATAACTAAAGAATCTAAAATTGTTTCAGTTTTTGATTACTTATATTCGGTAAATAATCAAAAACTAAAAGAAAAATTTAACTCAGATGAAGAAGGATATAGATCTGAATTACTAATGTGTGAAGTTTTTGATAAATCCTTAGCGGGTTACTTTTATTTGGGTTATGCCATGCATGTTAGGTTGTCTAAAATAATTAATAAGATTGATGGTCTTGATAGTGAAGAACAAAGATATGTTATGCATCCATGGACTCATGTGGATTTTATGATTTATAATAAACTATCTAAAGAAGTATTGTTTGTTATTGAGGTTGATGGAATTAAGTTTCATGAACAAAACAAAAAGCAAAAAATTCATGATGATATTAAAGATAAGGTATTAGCTTTAAACAAAATACCAATATACAGATTTAAAACTAATGAGTCAAATGAAATAAATAGATTTGAAAGTATAATAGAAAAGTATAAATATTAACTTAATGTATATATGAATGTTATACATAAGAAAAAGGTTATAGCTTAAGTAGTAATGTTTTTAAAAAAAGATAGTATAAAATATTTATTAATCATAAAACTATTTTTAGTCTTATGTTACAATTAGGTAATAATAAAAATTGAATTTTAATAAATTAGAGGTGTAATATGTTTGAATGTATTAAATGGAAACAATCGGTAATTTTTGCAGTTTTTGTAATACTATCACCGTTTATTATGTTTATTACCAAAAGTTTTTTGAGTTTCATGCTTGGCTTCAATGTCTTTTTAGCATTCATCCCATTATATTTAATTTGGCTAATTGAATATTTACTAAAAAGAAGTGATTATAAGATAAAGTATTATCATATAATAATTTTTATAATCTTTGTTCTTTTCTTCCCAAATACGTTTTATATAATAACAGATGCCATTCATATAAACAGTTCACTATTTTATACATTTGAAGAGATGTATTCGCCAACAGTGTACTTAAGAGATATATCATCATATATTATGTTGTTTCATATTCTTATTGCTATTTTCTATGGGTTATATGCTGGATGTGAATCACTTTTGGGAGTAAGGAACATATTGCATAACCTGAAGCTTAAGCCTGTTATAAATAACATAATGTTATTTATGATTATTATTCTTTCAAGTGTTGGTATATATATTGGTCGATTTATGCGCTTTTTCTCTTGGGATATATTTAATCCAGTCAAGATAATTAGCGAATTGTTTTTAGAAATTGATTTATTTTTCTTTATGTTTATTTTACTATTTACATTTACTCAGTTGATAATATATACTGGCTATCTTCATATTAAAGGAAGTAGCAAATCAAGTAATTAAATAAATAGATTTTAGAATAAAAACTTCTTTTTTAAAAGGAAGTTTTTTGTTATTTTGTTTAAATTCTAGGTGAAAAGTATGCCTATATACTTTATTTGATATTTAATTTCTAGTTCCTACTTTGTTATTATTAATTATTTAAAATAACCCTAGCAATTCAATAATAAATATGATACAATATACTTAAATATGTCGATTTAAATTTTTATAAAATTATTAATTTTTTTTTAGAACAATTTCATATTTTTAAGTGTATATTTTTTTGGATATATATTTTTTGCTTTGAATTTTATTTTAGTATTTTTATAATTTTTTAAATTGAAAAAGAAAGAAATGAGGGGAAGAAATGAAAAAACAGATAATATTTATATTATCAATTTGTATGTTTGTGTGCATTTTAGGTGCATGCGGTAAAGAAGAACAACAAGATGTAAATTTAAAGTCAAATTTTATGTTTATTGAAGAATTAGCAAAGGAGGTTAAGAGTAATCAAAAGAGTTACTCAATTTCTGGTAAAGTTCTTAATTGGCAAGAAAACTATGAATTCTTAAGCATTGAAAATTCATTACTAGCTGTTAAACCTGATGAGAATTTGTATGAGGTTTACTCTTTGTTTAATTGGTATACAAGTGAAGTCATAGCAAAGCATATTAGTACATCAGGGATGAGTGCAAATAGTACTTTAGAGATGAAAAGACATGTATATTATTCAAACGAACATCCGATAGCAATATTTGCTGAATACGATAATTTACTTAAAGACCAATATTTGAATTTCATTGACTCATATGGAAATTTAGTTAATCAAGTAAAGTATGATTCTAAAGC
>JBAYTC010000125.1:0-2595 GCA_041675825.1 Bacilli bacterium
TAGACTATTTTACCAACCTAATTGAAATTAGAAACTGGAAATTAAGGCAATTTATAAAACCCCAACTTGTTGTTGGCATAAACCGCACCGATTATGATACCTTAACCATAAATAAGGAGTACGGGCTAAAAGGATTCAACAGTCCCATACTATCTGGTAACAGCCGATTGCTGCTCACTTCACAAACCCAACTATACGCCCCTTGGAATTTTATAGGATTCCATTTTGGCCCGTTCCTAACTTTTTCGCTGGGTATGCTTGCGATACATCACAGCATCATTAAAACGAGAATATGCCAGTGAAAACGGGACAGAACTCAATGCTATTTTGCCAAGAATGAGTCCTTTGAATCCTCAGTATTTGACAAAAAAACAAAGTGTATTTGAAAGGATTGTTTCGTTTGTAGAGAAGTTTAAGGAAGTTGGGGGGCAGATATAAAACCTCGTCTTTGAAAGCCCGCACTAAGCTATTGCATATTGAAAGCGATGGTCTTAAAAATTGGAAGGCAGAATTTAAAGAAGAGATCATACTATAACGGGAAGTAATTGGGAATAAGTTTAGCGATTACACTTTTATACACATGCTTAGGTTGTTATTGAGATTGTCACGTATTTATTAATATGTATATCCGTTTTTATAAAAGAAAAAAAACTTAGAATCTGGGCAGTTTAAATAAAAACTCTAATCCTCCGCCCAACCTATTTTTAACTATGATTGTCCCTTTATGCAATAAAATAGCATTTTTCACAATTGACAAGCCTAATCCTGACCCACCCGTATCACGAGTACGCCCCTCATTAATTCTATAAAAGCGTTCAAACAAACGATTTAAGTGTTGCTCATTCTCAATGCCAACACCTGTATCGGAAAATAAGAAATAAAAGAAATTCTTGTCTTCATTATACTGATTTATCGATATCTTCACGTCGCTTCCAGCATAACGAACTACATTGTCTGTCAGATTTCTAAAAATTGAATAGAGCAAGTTGTAATTCGACTTAACAATTAAGCCATCTGGAATATCCCAACTCACATCAATTCCCTTTTCTTGCAATGGAAGTTCAAGATCGCTTTTCAAATCTGCAAGTACTTTACATATACTTACAGCTTGCAATGAAAATGAAGCTGGTGCTTCTTCAATCTTTGTAATAAGACTCATGTCTTGTATAAGCTCGGATAGAACCAGAACCTGCTTGTATGCTTTTGTCAAGAACTGACGCTCTTTATCTACATCTAATTGTTTTTCTAAAACTGTTTCAAGATAACCACGAATACTTGTCACTGGGGTGCGCAATTCATGAGCAATATTGCCCGTCATCTCCTGTTTTAACAAACGAGTTTTTCGTTGCTTGGTGATATCATTTATAATAACCTCAAAACTCTTGTCCTCAAACACGTTGGCTCTGAGTGAGAAATATCTGCTGTGACTTTCTATCTGCTTTTCAAAATAATTACTCCGCTCTATTCCAGAAGTTAAGAATGTATTCAGCTCGTTGAATGCAGCGTCCGAAAACATCAAAGATGGTTCCCCATTGGTAAGGTCAGTAATAACATTAAGATATTGAATAAACAGACCATTATAAAACTCAACCGCATGACTATCGGAGAAAAAGCAGACTCCTTCTTCTGAACTATGAACATGTTGCAGCAGTTTCTCTCGTTCTTGAGCTATCTTTTTCTCATTGATTTTGAGCTGTTTGAAATTTTCCACAATTTTCTCACTAATCTCACCCAACTCATCTTGTGGAAACTTTACATCAGCATTATCTATTTCGTCATCGGATGAGAGAATAAGATCTCGCAGCTGCTTAATTGATTTCCCAAATCTCGTTGCCACAAGATTTATCAAAATCAACATACCCAGAAACAGCGCAATGATATAATACAAAAAAAGATTGTCCGACTTGATGAAGTTCTGTACCTTAATATCATATGGCAAAGCAACACGAATTACGTACCCATTAAAACTTTTAGCATAATAAAGATACTCCTGATTATTTGAAGATGAAATCCTGATACTTACAGCCTTGAGTTCTGTTTTAGCTTCAACTATTTCGGGTCGTCCAGCATGATTTTCTAAAGTTGACAAATCGTTAATGGCATTGTCATATTGTACAACCCCCTGATCGTCTATCAATGTTATACGAATATTTGCTGGAAGTAGTATTGCCAAACTATCGAGACCTTGTCCCCGAACAAATGCCGCATTAATTATGTGGGTATAAGCATCTAGTTTTTCTTCCAATGCTTCTGTTCGGTATTGTTTCTCTTGTGACCGTTCAAAAACAACAATCCCAAACGTAAAGAGAGAGAAAATAACGAAAAAGTATAAAAACAATTTCTGTTTGTAGCTCAATTTCATCTTTTATAATTTTGAAATATCAAACCTATAGCCATAACCCGATCGATTGGTGATAACACTACCATAACTGCCCATTTTTTTTCTCAAACGAGTAATATGTACGTCAATTGTACGTTCAGTAATAAATGTAGTCTCTTCCCAAATGCGATCAATAATTTCATTCCGAGAAAAGACCCTATCTTGGTTTTGTGCCAACAGAGCCAAAATCTCAAACTCCGTCTTTGTTAGCATCA
>JBAYTC010000126.1:0-2552 GCA_041675825.1 Bacilli bacterium
CCATTGCCAACATAAATACCAACATGACCATATTTCTTCCCTGCCTGAGTATGATTATGAGTAGGTACTGCTACCATCATTCCAGGTCTAAGTTCTGAAAGGTCATTGCTATTACAGTACCAATAATACTGATCATTTGCGTTGCCTCCAGGTCTTGGATAACCTGCCTTTACATAAACATTGCTTACCCATGCAGCACAGTAGCCACCACCAGCTGTAGGTGTTCTATATGCTGCTAATACAAGAGCTTTTTCCTTATCTGAAAGATTAGGGTTGTTTACTAATTCCCCTATTATGGTGCTATCTGGAATAACAGGAGTTATACCACTTCCACCAAAATACTCCTCCATGTTACCACCTGTTTCAAGAAGGGCTTCATAATGAGCAAGGTTTTCCTCATATCCATCAAATTCCTCTCTTGCAACAGTATCCATTTCTTTTTTCGTGACTGTAACCTTCAAAACATACCAGTCATAAGGCTCCATTACACAGTATCTATCTTCACCACTTCCATAGCATACCTGCCTATATCTGGTTTCAACTATGGTTTCATAATTAACTTTATACATCTTATTAAATAAGCTTTTTAATTCTCCACTAAGGCTTGATACATTGGTTACTTGTCCATGTTTGGCAGTTATAAAGCTTAAAAGTTCATGAATGTCATGACCTATATCAGTACTTCCTCCTACATGGTACTCGTCATAGCCTGGATAATAACTTTCTATATTGGCAAGTTCATCTGCTAGTTCATACTCTAGCTTGGTAAACTCACTATTTATATCTGCAAGAGTATCTTCCCCTGACAAGTAGGTGGTACTCATAACTTGGCTAGTTACTGATGATATTCCAGCTAGAAAAAATGTTGCAACTTGACTCAGGGTCATAAAACCTATAATGGCTATAGCAAGAAGAATAAGGATCTTTCTTATATTTCTTCTTATTAGTTGAGAACTTCCTTTTAAAATATTTTCCATTCCTTTTTTTAGCCTATCTTTGAAACCAATTGCAATATTATGCTCTTCATAGATTTTCTTTTTCATCTGCCTTCTTTTAATCAATTTCTTATAGGCAGTCTTTTTTTGAAAATCTTTTTCATTTTTCAAACCCTTGATTTCAGTCTTATATTCAGCTCTTGCTAAATTTTTCTGATGCTTTAAAGCCAATTTTCTTTCAAGCTTTATAGGACTTCTTCTTTGCCTTTGAAGCTTGTTTTGGGCATGTCTTGTCATACTTGCATTTAGATATAAACCTTTTTCACTTGCATCAATGGCTACATTTTCATCACTTCCAGCCCTAATATATTCAGCGGACAGATAGCTTGCCCCTGAAATTCCTCTTACAAATTTTCCTGTCTTATCATTTTTAGGCTTGTGATAAAGTTTATTTCCCTTTTTCCTTTTTTGAATTAGTTTGCTTTCGCTTTTCTATATTGTTTTTCTACCTTCCCATCAAGGGCTATAGTTTGACTTGGAACTTTTTTACCTGTCTTATTAGCCATGCCAGCTTTAAGGTCTTTAACATCATCTGTAGTTAATTTCCCATCTTTTTTGTTTATTTTTTTCTGATTATCATATACAAGCTTCCTCTTATAATAATCTTTCTTCTTACTATTATTTTTGAAACTATCTACGCCACTGGCTCTTTCCTCAAAATCTTCTACCCTTACCTCATCGTCTTCCTTATTAGGAATAATGAGATTGTTGGCATCATCTTTAAATAGGGTATTGCTTTTTATTTCCTTATCTAAATCTTCATGTTTTGGATCTTCAATCTTTTGCTTTAAATTATTTATCTGTTTCTGTTTTTTTACTTTTTCTACATTTATTGATTTATCTTGTAAATTATCTAAAGAACCCTTATCATATCCCTTTCTATCCTTGTATTCATCTCTCTTCTTGCTAGTAACCTTAGTTTTTTCATGCTTTAACTTTGTTTTCTTTTTTATAATAGATTCATCAAATCTATCCTTCTCATGAACCCTTTTACCAAGATAGTTACTGGCCTTTACCCTTGCACCTATATCAAGATTTTTTTCTTCTATTATGACTTCCTTTACTTGCCTACTTTCAGTAGTAATCTTTTCTAAATTGTTTGAATCACCAGTCCTTTCTTCCTTAGCCCTATGTTTTTCTATTTGTTTTTGAGATAAAGAAAGTCCACCTTTTTTATCAGTGGACTTAATTTCTCTCTCAAAATTATTTAACTTAGACTTCTTTTCTACAATGTTTTCTTGAAATCTTTCACCATCCTTAGTTCTTTTATCCTTGTAATCCTTTACTTTTTCACGTTTACCTATATCTAGATATGTTCTTCTTTTTATTTTCTTCTTATCTTTCATTTTAATCTACTTCCTCAGGTTTTGTTGTCATCTTCTGATACAAGATTGTATCTTTAGGGAACTTGTCAACAAAGGGAACAATAGTATTCCCAAAGAATAAAAGTCCCTCTCCTGCATTGGAATTTGTAACATAGTTTAATTGAAAAGGAGAAATTTTAAGTTTTTTAGCTAGGATTTCCCTATCTCCAGAAGCCTGGTTAAGCATAAGGAC
>JBAYTC010000127.1:0-2546 GCA_041675825.1 Bacilli bacterium
CGGTATATTTTACGCCCCACTTTTTGGCTGATTAGGTTACCTTTAGTTTCAATTAGTCGTTTTAACGTGGGATAAATCCGTTGCTTCGGGCGACGGGGCGCAAACATACCGCCAAACCGTTCGCATCCATTGCCAAAATGGGATAAGCCGTGAATGTATTGCTAAGTGGCTTTGGCTTGATACTTAAAAAACGTGGCGTTTTTCGCTCGCTGCATCAGAACCAAATTTTTGTTCCAATTGCGCCTATCAGAGTCGAAATAGCCATGCCACGAACAATCGGGGTGTCAGCTCGGAAAAAAGACAATTCTCATCCTCGTAGGGAAACGGGAAACGCAATGGCTAACAAAATTTGTGGGAACTACCATCGACTTTTTCACGTGGGTGGCGACCTGTCAAGCAAAGCCTGTGGGGAAAGTACTTACGCATAACCCCACCGCTGTCACGCCATTTGCCCTGGGGAAACAAATTGTGGTTCCAATTGCGCCTAGCGGAGCCGAAACAACCACTCCACGAGCAAGCGGGGAGTTTATACGAAAATGATGAAAAACACTTCCTCGCAGGGAAACGGAAAGCGCAATGGTTAACACAATTTGTAGTAAAGCAAATGGAGCGCCAACGCTGGGCAGCCTAGAAATTTTGTCAACATATGCCAACATCGGGTGTATAACATGCAGGCGTTTAAAGTATAGGATATTTACTCACATTTTTGTAGCTTCGTGTCGTGGGATAGAAAATCGTTTCAAAACCCTGCACATTACACACCCGCGGCCGTTACCAACAAGGCTGAGAGAGTGCAGTGCAATAAATAAAACATGATGACTGAAGATTTTAAAAATAAATTTGATTTATCAATACGGAGAAGAAGATATTACAGTGAAGATTGTGGATTGAGTTCTTGTCCAGAATGCGGATTACCGTTGATTGAGGATGGCTGCACTGTAATAATTGCAGCAAAATCAGATACGGATGAAGGCGAGTTTATGAGTAATATGACAGGTAGTCATTTTTGTGAATCCTGTCCTGTAGTTGTTTTTGACTCCGATAAAGTTGAGCAAGCGGCAAAACTTGGAATTAGAGGAGACTCAAACCTTAGATATTTAATTGGAGGGATAGTTAATTTTAATGCAATTCCACAAGAAAAGAGACATCTAGAAATTGGGATAGAAGGTAATCCTGTGCCATTAGTTCATTTTTTGCCTGATTTGAATAAAACAATTATTGTAAATGAGAAGAAAGTAGGTAGAAATGAACCATGTCCATGTGGTAGTGGGAAGAAATATAAAAAATGTTGCGGATAATGGATAAGTGGTTGAATAAAAAGGAGTTCATAAAAATATTTGAGCCATATATTGAGAAGGGAACACAAATTTGGGTAATATCACGAATAAAGAAATTACCAGCTGAAATTGTAAAAATGGCAACTCGATTAGCTGATTTGGATTTTATAAAATATGTCAGGATTTGTGATGAGACTTTAGCGGCTTCAAGTGAAAACTACCCAAACAGACCAAAAGTTCCGATTACGAATATGAACCATGAAACAGCTATTGGTATTCAGATTCTTTACAGTACAGAATATAAGACGATTAATTTTTTTGACATTAATTCGCCCAAGAAAGGATTTGGAGGAAAAATGGTTGATGCTGTTTTTCGTGACTTTTCACATGATTGGCAACCAGCAGTAGCAATGGATTGGAGCAACGGATTTTGGGATAGAATGAAAGAAAAATATCGAAAAGATGAATGGATATTGTAATAAAGCCCAGTTGGTAACACGCAATATACGTAAGCCGGGGCTTGTGGGTAATTTGTACTTTTGTACATTTACTCAAAACTGTAACGGTTTGATAGGTTGGAGCTTCGAAATCCCGGCCTCCGCATATTGCCATCCGTTGCAGGCAATGCTAAAAAAAACGAAACTGCATTTGAAAATTGAATAATATCTATGCTTTGATTGCTTTAGAACAACAATAATATGACCTTTAAGAAAATTAAGAACGTATGAGAAGTTTAATTAAAAATTTGTTTTCTGTAATTATATTTTTTACAGCAATAATCACACATACAGCATCATTCTCCATAGAAATTGGTGACTTCAAAAACAAAGCTATTGAAGCGTTTAAAAATGAAGACTATAAAAAAGCAGTAGAAATTCTAAAAGTAGCAGTAGAAAGTGGATTTGAAGATGCTGAAACATATTACTATTTAGGGTATTTTACTCATTATATGCTATATGACTCTAAACCTCTGATTAAAGAAAATCATATTGAGTATTCAAATAATGTGATTGAGTACCTTGAAAAGGCATTAGCTCTTGACCCTGATTTTAGGAATGCGTATTCTTTTATAGGAATTGAATATGGTGCTAGAGCAATGTTTGCATTGTATCAAGAGAACAAGAATGACTATATAAATTTTTATAGAATGGGTTATGAAAAGGGCGGTTTTCCTGATTGGCAAATTGAATTTGGTAGAAATATTTTAAAAAGTTGTGAGATTAATGCTATTGTTTTTCTTGGTGGAGACTTTGACTATAATGCGGTACG